>NZ_JAQUVG010000107.1 GCF_028693495.1 Zoogloea sp.
TCTGTGCTTCCGGTGCCTCGACCAGCGTGGGATAGCTGTCAAAGCCCATCGTCCGGGCGAGGATCGCCTGATCGGTTTCGCTCCCGGGCAGGTTATGGGTCTGGGCGTCGTCCAGGTACTGTAGCCGGTGTTCCACCCGGCGCAGGAAGTCGTAGGCAGAGGCCAGTTCCTGTTCGACCTCACGGGTGATGATGCCCCGTTCAGCCAGCGTGTCGAGGACCTTGAGGGTGGGTTTGATCTGCAGGGCGGTGTCGCGCCCGCCGCGGATCAGCTGGAAGACCTGGGCCAGGAACTCGATCTCCCGGATCCCGCCCGGGCCGAGCTTGACGTTGTGGGCCATGTCCTTGCGGGCCACTTCCCGCCGGATCTGGGCATGGAGCTCCCGCATGGCATTGATGGCCCCAAAGTCCAGGTACTTGCGGAAGATGAAGGGGCGGGAGATGGCATTGAGTTCGGCCCCGCGGATGCCCGTCATGACCCGGGCCTTGATCCAGGCATAGCGCTCCCATTCCCGGCCCTGGGTGATGAAGTAATTTTCCAGCATGTCGAAGCTGGCCACCAGGGGGCCGGAGTCGCCGTTGGGGCGCAGACGCATGTCCACCCGGAAGACCTGGCCGTCGCCGGTCATGTCATTGAGGGCCTGGATCAGGCTCCGGCCGAGCTTGGTGAAGAACTCGTAGTTGTCGATGGTCCTGGGGCCGGCCGTGCTGCCGTCTTCGGGATAGACGAAGATCAGGTCGATGTCTGACGATACATTGAGCTCCCGCCCTCCCAGCTTGCCCATGCCGATGATGATGAACTCCTGCTCCCGGCCGTCGGCGGACAAGGGAACCCCGTGTTTTGCAACGAGCTGTTCCCGCAGGACGTCGTGGGCGGTTTCCACGGCAATGTCGGCCAGCAGGGTCATGGTTTCGGTGACTTCTCCCAGGCTGGCCAGCCCGGCCAGATCGCGGATGAGGGTGTGGCAGATCACCCAGGCCCGCAGCTTGCGCAGCGCCGGTTTGAGGCTGTTTTCGGTGACCTGTTCTTCCCGGAGGAAATCCCGCAGGGCGGTGGCGTCGAGGGGGGCCTGGAGGCCCGGGCTGAGACGGCTGGACAGCCAGCTGCGGCTGTCCAGTTGGCGGCGCAGGAAGCGGGAGCATTCGAGGGCATCGAGAATGGGCTGGGGCAGGGCTGTGGGCTGTTCGGACATGGCGGGGGCCGATTGGTAGAATGCTGAGTCGTCAATGTTCAACCCGTTTTATGTCTGCCGGACTGATTTTCGTCAAGCCTGATGCCGGAGCGGCCTGCGGCCCGTTCCCGGCCAGATCTTCCAGGGGGGAGCACTTCCTTCGTGCCTGAGCGCTGCTTTTCCGTCTGGCGCTTTTCGAGCCTGTGTCTGCGTCGTCTGGCCTGGCTGGCGGCGATCGTCCTGACTCTGCTGGGTGTCGCCTACCTGGGGATCCGTCATGTCGCGCTGCCCGCTGTGCCGGGGTATCGAGCCGAGGTGGCGGAGCTGCTGGCGGGCTCCCTGGGTTTGCCCGTGGAGATCCGTAGCCTTGAAGCGGACTGGCGGGGCCTGCACCCCCGCCTCCAGTTGCAGGGGCTTACGGTCCGGGATCGATACGGTAAGGCGGCGCTGGTCCTGGAGCGGGTCGAGGCGGAGGTGGCCTGGCGCTCCATCCTGGTGATGGGGCTGCGTCTGCATCGCTTGCTGATTGACGCTCCGGAGCTCACCTTGCGCCGGGACGGCGCGGGGCGGCTGTTTGTTGCCGGGCTGGCGGTGGCGTCGGGGGAGGAAGAAAGCGGTTTTGCGGCGTGGCTTCTGGAGCAGCGGGAGATCCGGGTCCGGCAGGCCCGTCTCGAATGGAATGATGAACTGCGCGAGGCTCCCCCCCTCGTCCTGGACAAGGTGGATTTCCGACTGGAGAACCGTGGGCGTCAGCATCGCTTCGGTTTGCTGGCGGTTCCACCGGCAACCCTGGCCGCGACCCTGGAGGTGCGTGGGGTCCTGAATGGGCAGCACCTGGGGCGCCTTGATGAATGGCGGGGCGAGCTTTATGCGGGACTCGAGTATGCCAGCCTGGGTGCCTGGCGTCCGTGGGTGGACTACCCTTTCGAGCTGGAGGGAGCGGGCGGGCTCAAGGCCTGGCTGGATCTCTCCGAGGGGCGGCTGGTGGGGGCCTCCGCCGACTTTTCCCTCCGTGATGCCCGCACCCGGCTGGGCCCCCAGCTGGAAGAAATCTCCATGCAGCTGGCCAGCGGTCGCCTCCGTTTCCGTAACGAACGGGGGGTGCAGGAACTGAGTGGCCAGGGTGTGGCCGTGCACACCCTGGATGGCTTGCGGGTGACCCCCACGGATTTTTATCTGCGTCTCCAGGAAAAGCGTGGTGCAGCCCTGGCCCGGGGGGAGTTCGTGGCCAATCAGCTCGATCTGGGGGTCCTGGCCCAGCTGGCTGAGCGCCTGCCCCTGGATGCAGGGGTGCGCAAGCGCCTGGCGGATCTGGCTCCCACCGGGAGCGTGGCGCCCCTGAATCTCAAGTGGAGTGGCCCAGCGGGGGGGCTGGCAAGTTACTCGATGGACGCCCGGTTCGTGAATCTGGGGATTCAGCCGCTGGGGGCCTGGCCCGGCTTTGCCGGGCTGTCGGGAACGGTAGAGGGTAATGACCGGGGAGGGCGCTTCAGCCTGAAGGGGCGGGATGCCCGCCTGGATTTGCCCGCAATCTTCGCAGAGCCCCGCCTGGGGCTTGCCGAGGTGGCGGTGGAAGGGGACTGGAGTCATCCGGATGGGCAGACGGAAGTGACGCTCAAGAGTGTCAGTTTTGCCAACCGGGATGCCCGGGGTACGGCATCCGGTCGTTACCGGGCTGCGACCGATGCCTTGGGAGAGATTGATCTGCAGGCCCGTCTGGCGGAGGCGGACAGCCGGGCGGTCTGGCGATATCTGCCGAGTGTGGTCAGCAAGAGTGCCCGGGACTGGCTGCAGCACAGTCTGGCGGGGGGCACGGCCGTGGATACCCGTCTGGTGCTGAAGGGCAATCTGGAGAAATTTCCCTTCCGCAATCCCCGGGACGGGACATTTCGCGTGACCTCCCGTATCCGGGAGGGCGTGCTGGACTATGCCAAGGGCTGGCCACGTATCGAGGGGATTGCCGGCGAGCTGGTTTTCGAGGGGCCGGGGATGACCCTCAAGGCCCAGCGGGGGCGGATCTTCGGCGTCGAATTGAAAAACGTCACTGCAGTGCTGCCTGATTTTGAAAAAGAGGAGGTGGTTTCGATCCGGGGCAGTGCGGCGGGGGCCACCCAGGATTTTCTGCGCTATATCGCGGAGAGTCCGGTGTCGGCGATGATCAACCACTTCACTGCACCCTTCCGGGCGGAGGGGAATGGCCAGCTCCAGCTCCAGCTGGTGCTGCCCCTGGCCGGGCTGGAGCACAGTCGGGTCAAGGGTGATTACCAATTCACCCGGAATCAGTTGCGGCCAGATCCGGCACTGCCTCTCCTGGCGGAAGCCATGGGCGAGGTTTCATTCACCGAGCGTCAGCTCAGCGTGCGCAATGCCAGCGCCCGGGTGTTTGGCGATCTGGCGACCGTGGCGGGGGGAACGCGCCCGGATGGCAGCGTGCTCCTCCAGGTGCAGGGCAGCACAGCCATGCCTGCCCTGCGCAGGGCGCTCGAGCTGCCCTTGCTGGATAATCTGGCGGGTAGCGCTGCCTGGAAGGGCAGCATCACCGTGCCGCGCCAGGGGGGGGTTGGTTTCGCGCTGGAGAGTCATCTGCTGGGAGTGGCTTCGGCGCTGCCGGAGCCCTTCAGGAAGTCGGCGAGTACCCCTCTGCCTTTGCGTTTTGAAATTCAGGTGCCACCGGCAGTGCCGGGCGTGGCCCCGGGAGATGTGCTGCGGTTGTCTGTGGGGTCGACCTTCCAGGCCCAGTTCCAGCGACAGCGGGAGGGGGGCCGGATGGTGGTCACCCGGGGCGGCATGGCGCTCCATGAACCCCTCCGGCTGGCTGACAAGGGGGTGATGCTGGCGGTGACGGCCGAGCAGCTGGATGCGGATGCCTGGCGTAAGGCGCTGGCCGGCAATGCCGATTCAAGGGAAGGTGCAGCCACTGGCAAGGGAAGTGATTTCCCCCTGTCCGGGATCGCTCTCAAGGCGACGGAACTGCGGGCTTACGGACAGCGCTTTGGCAATGTGAACCTGCGGGCAGTCATGGAAGAGGGGGGCTGGCAGGCCCGTCTGTCCAGCCGCGAAGCGACGGGTGACATTCTGTGGCGCGATCAGGGGCGCGGACGCTTGCAGGCCCGTTTCCGCCAGTTGTCCCTGGGCTCCGCAGAGGACGACTCCTCATCGGGGCGCCCCGATGAGGAGCGTCTTTCCCAGCTGCCGGGTCTGGATGTGACCGCGGACAGTTTTATATTGAGGGGACGGCAGCTGGGGCGTCTCGAGCTGAAGGCCGCGAACCGTGGGGATGCCTGGCGTCTCGACCAGCTGAACATCGTCAACCCGGATGGGGTGCTCAGCGGAGAGGGGCTATGGCGTCCTGGGGCGAGGGAGGAAACCCGTCTTGATTTCCGGCTTGATGTGGCCAGCGTGGAAAAGCTGCTTGGGCGTCTGGGGTATCCGGAAGCCGTCCGCCGGGGGAAGGGGGTGCTGGAGGGGGAGGTTAACTGGAAGGGACCGCCTACGGCTCTTCACTACCCGACCCTGGGTGGCCGGATGAAGCTGAACGTGGAGGGTGGCCAGTTCACCCAGCTGGATCCTGGCGCTGGAAGGCTCCTTGGTGTGCTTAGCCTGCAGGCCCTGCCGCGCCGCATCACCCTGGATTTTCGGGATGTTTTTTCCCAAGGATTCGCCTTCGATCGTATTTCCGGTAGCATCCAGATGAATGGTGGTGTGCTGCGAACTGAAGACCTGGAAATTTTCGGGCCAGCGGCGAGGGTCTTCATGAGTGGCCATGCTGATGCTGCACGGGAAACCCAGAATCTGCGGGTCCGGGTTCAGCCGACCTTGTCCGAATCCGTGGCGGTCGGTTCCGCGATTGCCACGACGGGGGCCATCAATCCTGCGCTGGGGCTGGCGGCTTACCTGGTTCAAAAAGCCCTGCGTGATCCAGTGGAAAAACTGTTCAGCTTCGAATACGCAGTGACAGGGGCGTGGGCTGACCCGAAGGTTGAGAAACTTTCTGCCCGTCCCGCCCCCTCCAATCCATGATTTCACGCCCCAAGGACCTCCGATGACCCGTCAGGCCTGTCCCATTGCTGCTGTCCAGATGATTTCCGGCCCGGATCTGGAGGCCAACCTGGCCGAGGCGGATCGTCTGCTTGCCGAGGCCGCGGCGGCCGGTGCCCGGCTGGTGGCCCTCCCTGAGTACTTCCCGCTGATGGCCAGTGACGAAGGCGCGAAGGTGCGCATGCGCGAGACCGAAGGGGCCGGGCCCGTCCAGGCTTTCCTGAGGGAGGCGGCCATCCGCCACCGCGTCTGGCTGATTGGCGGCTCCTGTCCGATGGAGGCTTCGCAGCCTGACAAGGTCAAGAACTCCACCCTGGTCTTTGATGATCAGGGCCGTAGGGTGGCGCGTTACGACAAGGTGCACCTCTTCGGTTTCCGCAAGGGTGATGAGTACTACGATGAGGCCGCGACGATTGAAGCAGGTAATGAAGTGGTCAGTTTTGAAGCCCCCTGCGGCCAGGTGGGGCTGTCCATCTGCTATGACCTGCGTTTTCCCGAACTTTTCCGGGCCATGGGAGAAGTGGATCTGATCGTCCTCCCAGCGGCCTTTACCTACACCACCGGCCAGGCGCATTGGGAAGTGCTGCTGCGGGCCCGTGCCATCGAAAACCAGTGCTACGTGCTGGCCAGCGCCCAGGGGGGACGTCATCCCAGTGGCCGACGTACCTATGGGCACAGCCTGATCATCGATCCGTGGGGTGAGGTGCTTGCCCGGGTTGAAGAGGGGCCCGGCGTGGCCCTGGCCGATCTGGACCCTGCCCGTATCGCCGATGTGCGGACGAGCCTGCCGGCCCTTCGTCATCGCAAGATTGGCTGACAGAACAACGTAATCATCCCCGAGAGACCATGAATACCACCAATTCCCTCAAGACCGCCACCAAGCTGCTCCTGAAACCCTACGACCTGGATGTCGAGGATCTCGACAAGGTTTTCGGCAAGCTCTTCCGGCACAAGCTCGACTACGCGGACCTGTACTTCCAGTATCACCGTTCGGAGGCCTGGAGCCTGGAGGAGGGTATCGTCAAGTCGGGAAGCTTCAACATCGAGCAAGGCGTTGGCGTGCGAGCCATCACCGGCGAGAAGACCGCCTTTGCCTACTCGGACGACATCAGCCTGAAGGCCCTCAAGGATGCGGCCGCAGCGACCCGGGCGATTGCCGACAGCGGGCGACGCAAGGCCCACAAGATCGAGGCTGCCAAGAAGTCGCCGGCGGCCCTCTACATCCCCGACAACCCCCAGGGCTCCCTCGATGACGTGGCCAAGGTGAAGTTGCTGGAGCGCCTCGAGGCCATGGCCCGGGCTGAGGATCCGCGGGTCATGGAGGTCATGGCCAGTCTGGTCGGATCCTGGGAGGTGGTCATGGTGGCCCGCAGCGACGGCCACCTGGCGGCCGACGTGCGCCCTCTGGTGCGGGTCTCGGTGACGGTGATCATGGAAGAGAATGGTCGCCGTGAGCAGGGCTCCGGCGGTGGCGGCGGGCGCTACGACTACAGCTACTTCAGCGACGAGGTGCTCACTGGCTTCGCCCGTGCCGCTGTGCACCAGGCGCGGGTGAACCTGGGCGCCGGTCCGGCTCCCGCCGGCCTGATGACCGTGGTGCTCGGCAACGGCTGGCCTGGCATCCTGCTTCACGAAGCCATCGGTCACGGCCTGGAGGGCGACTTCAACCGCAAGGAAAGCTCCGCCTTTGCCGGTCGCATCGGCCAGCAGGTGGCCGCCAGGGGCGTCACCGTGGTGGATGACGGCACCCTGCCGGATCGTCGTGGCTCCCTGACCATCGACGACGAGGGCAATCCGACCCAGCGCACCGTGCTGATCGAAGACGGCATCCTCACCGGCTACATGCAGGACACCCTCAACGCCCGCCTGATGGGCGTCAAGCCCACCGGAAACGGCCGTCGCGAATCCTTCGCTCACCTGCCTTTGCCAAGAATGACCAATACCATCATGCTGGCTGGCCAGCATGAACCTGCCGAGATCATCGCTTCCGTCAAAAACGGACTTTATGCAGCCAATTTCGGTGGCGGTCAGGTGGACATCACCTCCGGCAAATTTGTGTTCTCCACCTCCGAGTGTTATCTGATCGAGGATGGCAAGGTCACCCGCCCGGTCAAGGGGGCCACCCTGATCGGCAACGGCCCTGATTGCCTGACCCGGGTTTCCATGATCGGCAATGATCTGGCCCTGGATCCGGGGGTCGGTACCTGTGGCAAGGACGGGCAGAGCGTTCCGGTGGGGGTGGGCCAGCCCACCTTGCGCATCGACGGCCTGACGGTTGGCGGTACTGGGGGGTGAGGGGTGGGTGGGGGGGCGCAGCCTCATGGCTGGGACTGCCGGGTTGATCCTTTTCTGCGGATCTCTGCTGGTGGTGCCTGCTCCCCATGGCCAAGCCGTATTTGTCCGGCACATGGGCTTGGGTGGCATGGAGGCCGGCGGTATGCTGCAGCGTGCCACGAGTGACACGCTGCGCACTTCTATGAGGAGGGCAGGCATGCAGTGCGCAAAGAGTTGGGCGGGTATCCTGTTTTCAGTCACCTTGTTGTCGGCCTGTGCATCCCCTTCATCTGACCCGGGGAGTGTGCGGCGGCTGGGGGAGACCGAACTCACGCGGGCCCATGCAGGGAGGCAGGAGCTTCCCTTGAGTCTCGATGAACTGGTTCGCCTCTCCCGGCAGGGGCGTCCTGTCGGGGAGGTTCTGGATATCGTCCGTCGTACAGGAACGCATCACCCCCTCACGCCCTCAGAAATCCTGCGCTTGCGGGAACAGGGCGTTGCTCCGGAGGTGCTGGATGAGCTGGTGGCTGCCCAAGTCCGTTTCGAGCGGGATCAGGCCGCTGCGGAAAGGGTGCGTCAGGCACAGGCTCAGGCTGCGACGGTGGATCGCGCCCGCAGCGAGGCTTATCGCCGTGGCTGGGAGGAGTCCCGCTGGTTCACTCCATGGGGCTCCGCCTGGAGTTCTTCGGTTTATCTCAATTTCGGCCATCCCTTTGGTCATTCCTTCCGTTATCCAGGGCGGGGGGGCGTGGGCTGGGGTATCCGTTTCGGACGCTGATCCCAAGCCTGTTCAAGGCAAGTTGGGCGGGCCGTTGTCCGGAGTCTGTGCGAGGCGGACTCACCCCTGGGCAGGTGCCGCGGCAGGGAGGTCCTGCTCATGCCTAGCTTTGTCTTGGTGGACTAAACCCGGCCTGGAACCACTTTCCCATTAGCGCGATAGCGGGAGTTCATGGCTCAGCGAACGTTGATGGGTTAATATCATCATTCAATCAAGCCGCTGACAGGATTCGCCATGCATGCCTCCTCGAAAGTCCATATCGACGATGTCCGTATCCGGGAGATCAAAGAACTTGCTCCGCCTGCCCACATGCTGAGGGAGTTTCCGGCCACATCCAAGGCGGCCGAGACGGCTTTCGAAGCGCGCACTGCCATCCACCGCATCCTGTTCGGTGCCGATGATCGCCTGCTGGTCGTCATCGGGCCCTGTTCCATTCATGACACCGCCGCTGCGATGGAGTACGCACGACGTCTGAAGGTCGAGGCTGAGCGCTTGAAGAGCGATCTGCTCGTGGTGATGCGGGTCTATTTTGAAAAGCCCCGCACAACGGTGGGCTGGAAGGGGTTGATCAACGATCCGATGCTGGACGGCAGTTTTCGGATCAACGAGGGCTTGCGTATTGCCCGCAAGCTGCTCTGGGAGGTTAACGAAATCGGACTGCCGGCGGCCACCGAGTTCCTTGACATGATCACGCCCCAGTACATTGCCGACCTGATTTCCTGGGGGGCCATCGGTGCCCGTACCACCGAAAGCCAGGTTCATCGAGAGCTTGCCTCCGGGCTGTCCTGCCCCGTGGGTTTCAAGAACGGTACCGATGGAAATATCCGTATCGCCGTGGATGCGATCAAGGCGGCCCAGTCGCCTCATCACTTCCTGTCCGTAACCAAGGCGGGGCACTCGGCGATTGTGTCTACCTCGGGCAATGAAGACTGCCACCTGATTCTGCGGGGCGGGAAAGGTCCGAACTACGATGCAGCCAGTGTGGATGCAGCCTGCAAGGAACTGGCGGCCTCCAGTGTTCCTGGCAAGTTGATGATCGATTTTTCCCATGCCAACAGCCGCAAGCAGCACCGGTTGCAGGTGGATGTGGCACGGGATGTGGCGGCCCAGATGTCTGCTGGGGATGAGCGGATTATTGGTGTGATGGTCGAATCCCACCTTAAGGAAGGCCGTCAGGATCTCAAGCCAGGGGTTGAGCTGGAGTACGGGAAAAGCATTACGGATGCCTGCATCGGGTGGGAGGACAGTCTGACCGTGCTGGATGTGCTTGCCGAAGCGGTACGTCAGCGTCGCGTGGCGAGGGCGGATGCCGAATAAGGTGCGCTCCCTTTCCTGGTGACAATGGTCTTACATAAATCAGGGGCAAGCCGGTGATGGCTTGCCCCTGATTTATGAGTGGTGATCTGTTCAGAGCAGCATCCACCAATTGCCGTCCCAATCCTGCGCGCCATCGTACCTTTCCTGCTCCAGGACGCTTTGGCGCAAGGTGATGATCTGGTCAGAGATCCGCAGGAAAGCATCCACGATCAACGGATCAAACTGTTCACCGCTGCGGATCTTGACCATCTCCACGACCTCTTCTGCAGGTCGGGCAGGGCGATAGCTGCGATGAGTGGTCAGGGCGTCAAAGAAATCTGCCAGGGCGACGATGCGGCCTGCCATGGGGATCTCCCTGCCCACAAGGCCTTGGGGATAGCCTGCGCCATCGAAGTGTTCGTGGTGGCTCATGGCAATCTCCGCAGCCAGCTTGAGCAAGGGCTCCTCGGAGTCCCCGATGATGCTTGCGCCAATTCGGGGGTGTTCGCGCATGACGCGCCACTCCTCCGTGGTCAGGGGGCCCTCTTTTCCCAGGATGCTTGCGTGGATGCCGATTTTGCCGATATCGTGAAGTTGAGCTGCACTCTCCAGCAGCTGGCACATGTCCGGTGACCAACCCAGCTCGGCAGCGATCATTCCCGAGTAGAGTCCGATCCGTGTTGTATGCATCGGAGATTCGCCATCTTTCTGTTCGGCGTTTCGGGCAAGCTCCAGGAATGTTTCGTTTTTCAGATCAGCCAAAGCCTGCAGCGCCCAGTCCCGCTCACGTCGGAGGGTGTCGCAGGCTTCTGCAAGAAGGGCCAGTTGTGCTCTCGCCTGCATGTGTTGTTTCTCGGATTCGTCAAGGAGGCCTCCCAGGCGCTGGATTTCCTTGAAAGGGTCGTTGGTGGCTGCCGAGTTGCGTGCGGTTGCGACGTGGGAGTTCATTTTGATTTCCTCGCTGGGTGAGCCGGGCAGGGGAGCTTTTGGCTACCATCATCCATCCATCTGAATCCTATTTCACCGGAATCTAGAAAGACGTGAAAATCATCACAAAATTGAGAGTCAACAGAAGAGTCTGGTTGTTCATGTGGCTTTTGCACGGACCTGATTCCTTGCCCAAAGCCGCTTCCCCTTGCGTGTGACGAATTTCAATAGATTCATGTGCCCCCTACAGCCCAAAAACCCGCTTCACGGTTTGACTTTGGAAACCATCCTGACGGAGCTTGTCAGCAACTACGGCTGGGAATATCTTGCCCAGCGTGTTCGGGTTCGCTGTTTTATGAATGACCCGAGCGTCGCGTCCAGCCTCAAGTTTCTCCGTCGTACCGCCTGGGCCCGTGCCGAGGTAGAGGCGCTGTATGTCGAATGCTGTCGACAGCCTCCGAAATAAATGACTGTCAGTGCTGGCTAAGATTTTTGAATGACGGCATTAATAATTTAGCGGTCTGGCAGTGTGTCCTACCTGTTTCTGTAAAAGTGTTGACGTTTTTCTGTGGGTGTTTATACTGCGTAGCTCTTTCGCTGCAGGCGGAAACGTTCTCAGAAAAAAAGAAGTGTCTGAGAAGGTTTAGTGATGTGGAGAGGGGTGTTGGTTTGAAGAGATTCGAGCTGGCACTGCGCAGGTGGTTTTGTGGTTGTTTTTTTGGTTTTCCTAAAAACGATTTCGAAATTGCTTGACAGGGTTTAGAAACTCTGTA
>NZ_JAQUVG010000108.1 GCF_028693495.1 Zoogloea sp.
CGGCGCCCAAGCAGCACAACAGCCGGGGCGAGAAGGCCTTGATTGAGCAAGGCGCGATGCCGGCCGGCTGGAAGCCCGCCAAGCGGCGCCAGAAGGACCTCGACGCCACCTGGACCAAGAAACACGGCAAGAGCTACTTCGGCTACAAGCTCTCCATCAACGTCGACACGAAGTACAAGATCATCCGCAAGATCGAGACCGACACGGCGAGCACCCACGACAGCCAGCACTTCGACAACGTGTTCGACACGGTCAACACAAGCCGGGACGTCTATGCCGACCGAGGCTATCCGTCGGCGGAGCGGGAAGCCTGGCTGAAGGAAAACGGCTTCCGCAATCAGATTCAACGCAAGGGCCAACGCAACAAGCCGCTGTCCGAGTGCCAGCAGCGGCGCAACACGCGCATCGCCAGGACACGGGCGCGGGTCGAGCATGTGTTCGGGGCCATCGAGCAGATGGGAGGCAAGCTACTGCGCACCATCGGCCAGGCGCGGGCGACCTTTGCGATGACGATGATGGCAGCCTGCTACAACCTGAAGCGGCTGGTTTACTTCCAGAAGGCGGGAATCAAGGCTTTCTGACGCCCGAAATGGGCCGAATCGCGGCCGCCGGAGGCGATTCGAGGCAAAAACGGGACGAAAGGGCCGGCGATGGCGGTGGCTTGCCGAAGAAATAGAACCGGATTCGACCGGGATCATCGTTGTGCGATGGGGTTTGCTGAAAACGGCGGGTTATTCGAGGTGCCCAAACGTCAAAAAAACCTTTGCATCATCTGCCTCGCTCGCTATAATGCGCGCTCTTTCGGGCCGATAGCTCAGCTGGGAGAGCGCCGCGTTCGCAATGCGGAGGTCGTGAGTTCGATCCTCATTCGGTCCACCAGTTTTATGGAAGTCGAGTCATCGGTTTCCCGATAGTTCTTCCCGTGGAGGGATTCCCGAGCGGTCAAAGGGATCAGACTGTAAATCTGACGGCACTGCCTTCGAAGGTTCGAATCCTTCTCCCTCCACCACCTTATTCAAGACAAAGCCCCGAAGCAGCTTCGGGGCTTTGTCGTTTACAACGGTTTCAGCGCTCCTCCCAGATGGCGTCCAGGGCCAGCACAACCCGCGGCAGGGTTGCCTCCGGAACGGCAGGGGAGCGGTGGATGACGCCGCGGCGGGTGTTGCCTTGCCACAGGCTTCCTTTCAGCAGGGCCACCTGGAAGGCTGTGGCCGCTTCGATGGGCGTGGAGGGTGGCATCAGGCCTGAGGACCCATCGGGCAGGCCCGGCGCGCCGGCGCCCAGCCGACTCCGGTCGGCCTCTCCGTCGTCAATCCATTCCGTTCCCGGGCCCCGGTAAGTACAGAGCAGGCGGATGCCGACCCGGTCCACATGGAAGCGTGGACACATGGCCCGGTCGATCACCTCGAGACGAAAGCCGACCTGCGGGCAGCCGAGCAGATCTGTCAGGAGTTCGGCCAGCGCGGCCATGTCCGCCGCCAGGGCATTGCGACCGTCTCCGGCAGGCAGATCATCCAGGTTCGGTGGGCATCCCGGGTTCATGAGGCCGCGTACGCCGCAGCCCAGGGGCCGGTGATGGGTATTCAGATAGCGGACGATGGCTGGATCCTCAGGGCGCTCCCATAGGGCGATCTGGGTACCGGGATCGAAAATGCCGGTCAGTTCTGCCGGGTGGCTGCTGCGAATCGTGTGTCTGGCCGTGCCGGAAATGCGGTCCTTCATGAGCGCTTGTGGAGAGTGGTTGAGTTGGAATGATATATTATTGCATTTTTGCGGGTCGGTCCCCGGCGCTGCGGCCGTGCATGGGAAAGGATGCATTTCCTCTCCGTTTCCCGGACAATTCGATCCTTTACCCTTGTTGTGCCCTTCGTGGGGCAAACATTTCAAAGGCAGCCCATGTATCCCATTGATGACACCGACCCCCAGCTGCTGCTGGCCACTCTGATCGCCTCCAAACGGAGACCCGCCCAGCTGGTGGAGATCGTCGCAGCGGCCGAGCTGCTGGGGTGCCCGGTGGTGTCCGAAGGGCGCTGGGCAGACTCCCTGCGGCGCCTGTCGGCCCACAGCCTGATCCTGAGGGATGAGCTGGGTGGGCTGATGCTCAGCGCGGAGGGTCAGGAGCTCGTCGTGAAGTTGCCGAAGCGGGTGGAGCCGGCAGAGCACCTGTTTCTGGTGCGGGAGCGCCTCAAGGCCTTTGAGCCGGCGGCGCCTGCTCCAGCCATCGTCGTGCCGGAGGAGGATTTCCGGGCCGCAGTCATGGCCCATGGTCTGCTGTCCCGTCAGGGAGGGGACAACCTCTTCATGCCCAAGCCCAAGGTGCAAGAGGAGCCCGCTCCCCGTCGTGGCGGATTCCGCCGGTCCGGCGGTGGGCGACGCTGAGCCTCGTGGTGTACCGCATGGGAACGGAGCGGGGTGGGCCTGGTCTGTCCCTGGTTGATTAGGATAGCCATGAATCTGATCACTTCCCGCTGGCGGGGCCTGGCCTTTGTCGATATCGAAACCAATGGAGGGACGGCCACCCTCGACGGCATTACCGAGATCGGCATCGTCGAAGTGGACGAGGATGGGGTCCGGGAATGGTCCCATCTGGTTCGACCCGCTGGACGGATTCCGGATTTCATCCAGAAGCTGACGGGCATCTCCAACGAAATGGTGGCAGAAGCCCCAAGCTTTGCAGAGTTGGCCGAGGAAGTCTGGAACCGCCTCGATGGCCGGCTGTTCGTTGCCCACAATGCCCGTTTTGATTACGGCTTTCTGCGCAATGCCTTCGAGCGGGTCGGGATGCCCCTGCGGCCGCCGGTGTTATGCACGGTCAAGCTGTCCCGGGCCCTCTTTCCGGAGCACCGCCGCCATGGGCTGGATGCGCTGATCGAGCGTCATGGCCTGGTGGTGGGGGACCGTCACCGGGCGCTGGCGGATGCGCAGCTGGTCTGGCAGTTCTGGCAGCTGATGCATCGGCAGTTCGAGCCGGAAGTGATGGAGGCCGTGGTGAGCCGGCTGGCGGGCAGGGCAGCATCCCTTCCGCCCCATGTGGATCCCGCCGTACTGGACGGGATGCCGGAGAGGCCGGGGGTCTATCTTTTTTACGGAGAAAACGAGCTGCCCCTGTATGTGGGCAAGAGCAAGGACATCCGTACCCGGGTGCTGTCCCATTTCAGTGCCGATCACAGCAGCGCCAAGGAAATGAGCCTGTCCCAGCAACTGCGCCGGATCGAGTGGATCGAGACGGAGGGTGAGGTGGGTGCCTTGTTGCTGGAGGCCCGGTTGGTCAAGGAGCGCCAGCCCATCCACAACCGGCGCCTGCGCCGCACCACCGGGCTGTGTGCCTGGCAGCTGGTTGAGGACCGGCAAGGGGGCTGGCGGCCGGAGCTGGTCCGTGGTCCGGAACTGGATCCGGGGCGTCAGGACAACCTGTTCGGGTTCTTCAGCAGCAAGACAACGGCCAGCAAGGCTCTGCGGACCCTGGCAGAGGAGCACAACCTGTGTCAGGTGTGCCTGGGGCTGGAAAAGGTGCGTCCGGGGCAGTCTTGTTTCGGTTACCAGTTGAAGCGCTGCAAGGGTGCCTGCATCGGCCTGGAGCCCCGGGCGGTGCATGGCGCCCGCTTGATGATGGCTCTTCACGCCTTGAAGGTGGAGCGCTGGCCCTACGCCGGCCCGGTGGGCATTCAGGAGGGGCGCGACCTCCACGTGGTGGACAACTGGTGCTGGCTGGGTACGGCCCGGCAGGAAGAGGAGGTCTGGGCGCTGCTCGAATCCGGTCAGCCGGCTTTTGACCTGGATATCTTCAAGATTCTCAAGAAGGCCGTGCACAAGGAGCGGGTCGTTCCACTGACTTCTGTGGTCTGATCTGGGCAGGCTGCTCCTGCGTGTTATCCGTTCAGGGCTTGCGGAAGCTCCCGGGGATGGGGCGGGGAGCAAGTTTTTCAGCGGCGACTTCAAGGGCATAGAGGGTGCCGCCGGTGGTGAGCCAGGCCTGGATCCAGTCAGGGGTGGCGCCCACGCCATTCCAGGTAAGCGCCCGGTTGGAGGGGTGCATGTAGCGCACCCTGGCGCTGGCAGCCGCTTTTTCAGCGGCTTCCCGCTCGGCTGCGGCCTCTGCGGCTTCCCGTGCGGCTCGTTCGGCGGCCTCGGCCGCTTCCTTCGCCTCGCGTTCCGCTTGTGCAGCGGCGTGCGCTTCCCGCTGCAGGCGCTCTTCCTCTTCCTGCTCCCGTTTCCTGATTTCGGCCTTGATCCGTTCGGCAAGTGCTTCCAGTTCCGGGAGCGGATACGACTTGAGTTCGGTCATGGGTGGTGGTGGGGTCAGCGCAAAAGTAATTCAGGAAATATTGGAAACATATCAGGCGTCGTGCCACAGGGGGCAGGGCAATCGATGGCTGATGTCGGGTGTGTCACGGCGAGCAGGGCTGCCATAAGCCAAAAGCCCGCCCCATGCAGGGCTGGGCGGGCTTTGGAGGACGGCAGCCTTATTCGGCAGCCTCCTGACGCATCTGGGGGAACAGGATCACGTCGCGGATCGCCGGGCTGTCGGTCAGCAGCATGATCAGGCGGTCGATGCCGATGCCGCAGCCGCCGGTGGGGGGCAGGCCGTATTCGAGGGCGCGGATGTAGTCGGCGTCGTAGAACATGGCTTCCTCGTCTCCGGCATCCTTGGCCTGGGCCTGGGCCAGGAAGCGCGCCGCCTGGTCTTCCGGGTCGTTGAGCTCGGAGAAGCCGTTGGCGATCTCGCGGCCGACGATGAAGAGCTCGAAGCGCTCGGTGATCTCCGGGTTGCTGTCGGAGGCACGGGCCAGGGGGCTGACCTCGACCGGGTAGTCGATGATGAAGGTGGGCTCCCAGGTGTCGGCTTCGGCGCAGGCTTCGAAGAGCTGCAGCTGCAGGCTGCCAAGCCCGCCCGGCTTTACCTTCTCGCCGAAATCCTTGATCTTCTGCCTGAGCCAGTCGGCATCTGCCAGCTGGGCATCGGTGAAGCCCGGGTGATGCTTGCGGATCGCTTCCACGATGGTCAGGCGGTGGAAGGGCCTGGACAGGTCGAGCTCGCGGCCCTGGTACTGGAAGATTTCGGTGCCTAGAGCCTCGCGGGCGGCGTGGCGGAGCAGGCCTTCGGTGAAGTCCATGAGGCTGCGGTAGTTCGCGTAGGCCTCGTAGAACTCCATCATGGTGAATTCGGGGTTGTGGCGGGGCGACAGGCCTTCGTTACGGAAGTTGCGGTTGACCTCGAAGACCTTCTCGAAGCCGCCCACCACCAGGCGCTTGAGGTAGAGCTCCGGCGCGATGCGCAGGAACTGCTGCATGTCGAGGGCGTTGTGGTGGGTGACGAAGGGCTTGGCTGCGGCACCGCCGGGGATCGGGTGCATCATCGGCGTCTCGACCTCGAGGAAGCCGTGGCCGGTCATGTAGTTGCGGATGGACTGGATCAGGCGGCTGCGGGCCACGAAGGTGTGGCGCGACTCCTCGCTCATGATCAGGTCCACGTAGCGCTGACGGTACTTGGTCTCGGTGTCGGTGAGGCCGTGGAACTTGTCGGGCAGCGGGCGCAGGCTCTTGGTGAGGAGGCGCAGCTCGCTGCTCTTGACCGACAGTTCGCCGGTCTTGGTGCGGAACAGGGTGCCAACCGTCCCGACGATGTCACCGATGTCCCAGTGCTTGAAGTCGGCGTAGACATCCTCGCCAACACCATCGCGGGTGACGTAGAGCTGGATGCGGCCGGACAGGTCCTGGATGGTGATGAAGCTTGCCTTGCCCATCACGCGCTTGAGCATGATGCGGCCGGCAACCTTCACGTCCACCGGCATGGCTTCGAGCTCTTCGGCTGATTTTTCGCCGTAGATCTCGTCGAGTTTGCCTGCGGTGTTTTCCCGGGAGAAGTCGTTCGGGAAGGCCTTGCCGGTGGCACGCCATTCGGCGAGCTTCTGGCGGCGTTCGGCGATCAGGTGGTTCTCGTCCTGGGCTTGCGTGGAGGTCTGGTCGGACATGATGGGCTCTTCAATCAACGGATTCGGGGGCGGCAACGACATCGAGGTGTGCTTTTGCCGGGACCGGGGCCTCTGCAAAATGCCGCAAAGCCCTGAATTCTGACATATTCCGGGGCGCCCGTCGCGGCCTGACGCGTGTCTGGAGCGGGGCCTTACAGGAAGATCTCGTCAATATCCGACTGGATTTCGGCCTGGCCGGCGGGGATGGTGAGCCTCAGTTGGCCGCGCATGACCAGTTCGTCGAAGCCATTGACCTGGTTGCGGCCATGGTCCTTGGAATAATAAAGGGCTTCGTCCGCGCGGCCGAGCAGCTCGGCAGGCGAGATGCGGGGGTCGATCCGGGCGAACCCCACGGAGCAGCGCACCTGGCCCACCCGGGGGAAGTCGTGGTCTTCCACCGCCTGGCGGAAGCGGTCGAAGATCCCCAGGACATCGTCTTCGCCCACGTTGCGCAGCATCACCACAAACTCTTCGCCGCCAAAGCGGAACAGCTTGTCCTGGTTCCGGAAGCTCAGGCGCATCAGGTCGGCGATCCGCAGCAGCACCTCGTCACCGAACAGGTGCCCGAAGTTGTCGTTGATCCGTTTGAAGTGGTCGATGTCCACGACCCCCAGCCAGCAGGGCTGACTGATCTGATGGTCCGGGAGACGGCGTTCCCGGGGCATCAGGTTGGCCTTTTCGGCGAGCTCGGCTGCAGCGATCAGGCGCTCGAAGTCGTCATCGAAGGTCTTGCGGTTGAGCAGCCGGGTCAGGGTGTCGAGGTTGGCGTATTCCCAGGCCTGATGCTGATTCTCGAAGCAGCGCAGGAAGAGGCTGAGGGCCTGGCAGTCTGCACTGGTGGGTTGGTGGGGGCTGTGGATCTCGAGTACCCAGCGGGCCTGACCCAGGGCGCCGACAGCAAAGACCAGTCGCCAGCGGTCGCCCTCGGCACGAATGCCATGCCCGAAATCGCCATGGAGGCATTCGGCGATCAGGGGATCCACCGGGAGCCAGGACTGGTTGTCGCAACTGTCGTCCCAGGAG
The DNA here is from genome assembly GCF_028693495.1 of Zoogloea sp. Lineage (GTDB taxonomy): Bacteria > Pseudomonadota > Gammaproteobacteria > Burkholderiales > Rhodocyclaceae > Zoogloea. The sequence continues at coordinate 6,996 of NZ_JAQUVG010000108.1, forward strand.
GTTTCGGCGCCGTCCGAGACACACAGGCCGAGCAGGCCGACACACAGGTCGGCAGAGGTGAAGCGCACGGAAAAAAGCAGCCCGTAGCTGCCCTGCAGGAAGCGCATCGCCACTTCGGCGGCGTGCCGGTAAATCTCCCTCAGGTCACGGGTGCGCGACAGCAGCTCCGCCCCGGCCAGAAGATCGGTCAGGCGCTCAGGGGTCAGGGAAGGTGCTGTCAGTGTGCCCATGGGGAATTCTAACGTCCTTGGCGGGGATTTCTGAAGGAGGAGCGCCCGGGTTGGAAAAGACCGGTGGCCGGACTGACGCTTCAGACTGCCCGTTGAATCAGCCCGATGGGGGGCGCCCAGTCATCCCCGGGTTTTTTCTTGCGGGTCACCAGGGTGAGCTGGGCCGGGGAAAAGACGTTGGCATTATGTGTCACCGGTGTGGTGATGAGGTACTGGGCGCGGGTGGCCCGCAGGAAGGTGCCCACCCGGTCGATGTTGGCCACGTCCAGGTGGGCAAAGGGCTCGTCGATGAAGACGAAGCCACCGGGGCGAGCGTCGTCCATCAGCAGGGCGATCAGCAGGACCAGGGATTTCATCACTTGCTGGCCACCGGAGGCCTCCCCGTCGTTGAGTCCCACGGCGCCCTTGCGGTCGAAGTCGAAGCGGACCTCCAGGCCCGCGGCGGAGAGCGCCCGGTCATCGTTCTCGAGCACGGGAATCGGGCAGTCCACGTCCACATTGGCCAGCTCTCCCAGGGCCCGCAGGTTCTTGCCGTATTGACGCACGGTGGCACGCAGCTTGGCAATATAGGCTGCCCGGGCATCGGAGGTGAGGCGTCGGGTGGTGGCGAAATAGGCTTCCCGCTCGGCATAATCCCGCTCCCGCTGGCAAAGGTCGGCCTTCAGACGGGTGGCCAGGGTGAGCACCGTGTCGTCGGTGATCCAGTCCCCCTCCTGGAGGCGCAGGCGCAGGCGTTCCAGTTCGCCCCGGGCGCCCCGGGCATCGCCGTAGCGCTCTGTCAGCAAGCTGTCCTGCAGGGAATCACGTCCTGCCGGGCACCTGCCACGGCGCAGCTGGCGCAGGCGCTGAATGCGTCTGGCTTGCTCCCGCCGGCGAGGGGTGGCTTCGTCGGCCAGGATCTTGATCCGCTGGGCGATGCCGGTGATTTCCCGCTGGCGCCGGTCCAGTTCGATGTCGATCCCCCGCAGACGCTGCTCCAGGGTGTCCACTTCGCCCTTGGCGTCACTGCGTGCTCCGATGGCGGCCGTCAGGCGGGCCCGGGCCTCGGGCAGGGCGGCCTCGGCGTGTTCGAAGGCTTTGCTGCGGGCGGCCAGAAGTTGAGCGGCCTCGATGCCATGGAGCCGGGCACGCAGGCTGTCAGCGTCTTCCTTCGCAGCCGCCAGCTCGGGGCTGATCTCCTGCAGGCGGGCGTCGAGGCTGTGCATGTCGGCTTCGAGCTGCCGGAGGCGGGCGCTGCGGGCAAGCTCGCCAAAATGGAACTCGGTGGGCTTGCCCAGATGCCGTGCGCCCCGACGCTCCCGGTGGTAGCCGTCCCGGGTGATCCATTCGGTGTCGCGGGGCAGCGTGCGGGCCGCATCGGCGCCATCCACCCGCTGGATGCGGTTGAGGAGGTCCGCCAGCCAGCGGGGAACCCCATCGGCGAAACGGATGACCTCGGCCAGGGCGCCCCGGGTTGCGGGCGGGGCGATTTCCCGCTCTGGCACGATGAAGTGGCGGAAGCGTTCCTGCTCGCCGAGGGCCCAGGCAGCGTGCTTGTCCTGCTCCCGTTCGAGCAGGAGCATGCTGCGGTAGGGGCGCAAAACGGCCTCCACGGCGCCCTGCCAGTCCGGATCGGTGACCTCGACGATCTCGGCCAGGGCACGGTGGGGAATGCCGGCCTCCTGCAGGCGGCTGCGGAAGCGGCTCACCTCGCCATCGGCGATGGGGCCCCGGTGGTCCCGGGTGGCCCGTAGCTGGGCGGTCTTTTCCTCGAAGGCCGCCAGGGCGGCCCGCTCCTGGCGTTGCAGGTGGAGCAGGCGGGCGTCGGCCCTGGCATAGGCTGCCTCCAGGTCCACCGCGCCGTCCCCGGCTTCCCGGGCCAGGCGGGTGCGCAGGGCAGCGCGCTCGGCCAGCAGCTTTTCGTGGTCCCGGACCTCGTCGTGGGCTGCCAGGTGGGCCTTGTCCGCGTCCAGTTCGCGACTGCGGATCGTCTTGCGTTCGGCCTCGGCGGCCTTTCGCTCCGCGTCCACGGCCCTTGCCCGGGCCTGCTGGGTAGCCAGTTCCCCTTCACTCCGCTGGCGTTCCGTGCGGCTGCGGGCAATGTCGGCCCGGGCCAGGTCGATGTCCCGGATCAGCTCGGCAATTTCGAGGCGCGGGACGATCTCTCCGGCGAGAGCCGTGGCTTCGTCATTGAGCTGCTTCCACTCCAGGAAGCGGTCTGCCTCCAGACGTTTCGCTTCAGCCTGGGCACGCAGGCGCTCGAGGTCGAGCCCCAGCGTGGCCAGTTCCCGTTCGGCATTGTGCTGTTCTTCCCGGGCGGCCGCGTAGTTGTCCAGCACTTCCTTGTCTCCGAAGACGTCGAAGACCAGCTCCAGGAGGGCTTTCGGGGAGTACTCGCAGAGCTTGTCCGTGTCGCCCTGCTCCAGTGCCAGCACCTTGGCGATGGCCGGGGTCAGGCCGCCCCAGGCCAGGCGGCTTTGATAGTCCCGGTAACCGACCCATTCGATGGTCCGCTCTTCCCGGGCCTCCAGGGCCTCGATGGGAACATCCCCGTCGGCGATGGCGTAGTCCCGGGTCCAGTCGCCTCCCGCCCGGCGAATCCGGCAGGCCAGGGTGACTTCATCCCTGAGGCAGGGGAAAAAGGGGCGTTTGCCGGAGCTTCCAGGCGTGTTGGCGACCACCGCCCGGATCCACGCAAAACTCCGGTTCGCCCGGCGCACATAACGACGAAAATCCCGCTTGCCGGAGCAGCGCAGCCCGAAGAGTGTCCGCAGGGCATCCAGCAGGGTGGTCTTGCCGGAGCCGTTGGGGCCGACGATGGTGATGATCTGGGCGTCCAGGGGCAGGTTGAAGCGGCGCCAGTAGTCCCAGTGGACCAATTCGAGTTGCTTGATGTGGAACATGGGTCAGATCTCGTCCTCGTCGTCGGACTCCGCGGCCGTGAAGGCGTCCCGGGGCGGCGGGGGGTGGCCGGCCTGGGACAGCACTTCCCCGAGCGTGCCATGGATGATGCGGTCGGCCAGGGTGCGGTAGTCCAGCAGCACATCCAGCAGGGGCCCCTCGTGAATCATCCCCGCCCGTCTTTCGATGAAACCCAGTTGTGCCAGGCGGGACAGCAGCTTGCCCTGCACGTAGGTCTTGTGGCCGAGCACGGGGGCAAAGTCGGCGAGCAGGGAGGCCTCCGACAGGGCGCCGGAGACCTCTTCGCCCCGGGAGAGCGGGCTGTCCTTGCCGAAGAGGTCGGTCTGGCCGTCATCGGTGATCTTCTGGCGGTTCACCTGGCGCTCCCGCTTGGGGAGGATGATCAGCGCCCAGATGACCACCAGCAGGGCGAGCTGGTCCCGGGTCAGGCCCGCGTTGCTGGCGGCGTACTCACGGGTGGCGCCAAAGACGGCCTCTTGCATGTCTTCCAGCAGGGCCACCGCCACATGTCCGGCATACGGGTTGTCGATCAGTTGCAGGCCAACTGCAGCCAGGCGGGTGTCCAGATCCGCCCGGAAGCTTTCATCCACCAGGGCCCGGCGCACCAGAGGATCGGTGCGGGTCAGGCTGCGGTGAGCCAGCAGGCGGGCGGTTAGGGTCCGGATCTGTTGTTCCATCAGGTGTCCTCGTAGGAGGGATGGTCAGGAGGGGGAGCCAGGTGGGTGGGGTCCAGCGCCGGCAGGGCCTCGAGCGCCGGCAGGCTGCCCCTGGCACCCACCAGACCGGCGGACATGCGGGCGATTTCGTCCTCCTGGATCGTCTCGGTACGTGCTTCGAAGAGGACCTCCAGGGGCAGGCGCATGAACTCCCCGATGGGGCCGTCGGCAGGGGTCGCACCCCCTTCGCCGCCGCCATCGGCGAGCAGGGCCAGCAGGGACAGCCTGTAGGAGGCCGTCGGGAACCCCCCGCCGGCAACCAGGCGGGCCAGGCTGGCAGGCGCGCTGTCCGGAGCCGTGAGGCGGGTCAGGCGCTGGCTGAAGTGTTGCAGCAGGCGCAGATCCTCCTGTTCGGG
>NZ_JAQUVG010000012.1 GCF_028693495.1 Zoogloea sp.
CCCCCGCGATCTTCACCGAAACACCCGACTCGGGGATGTCCTGCAGGTGCTCGAGGATCAGCCCGTTGAGCGTCTTGGGCCATCGATGGGCAGGTTCAGGCCCAGTTTCCGGTTGAGGGCCCGGATGTGCTGGCTGCCATCGGTGACCACCGAGCCGTCCGCACGCCACTCGAGCTTGCTGGCTCCGTCGGGCGTGCTGGTGGTGAATTTGCCGATCAGCTCCTCGATGATGTCTTCCAGGGTCACCAGGCCGAGGATCTCCCCGTACTCGTCCACCACCAGCCCGAGGCGCTCCCGGTTTTCCTGGAAGAACTGGAGCTGGGAATAGATGGGGGTGCTGGCCGGGATGAAATACGGCTTGGTCAGCATCTCCCGCAGGTCCCCCGCCGACAGGCTGTGGTCCAGGGTCTGGGCCAGCACCCGGCGCACGTGAAGGATGCCGATCACCGAGTTCATCTCCCCGTCGAACACCGGCAGGCGGGTGTGATAGCAGGTGGCCAGGTGGCCCTCGATCACGCCCAGCGGATCGGAGATGTCGAGGGCTTCGATCTGGTTGCGGGGGGTCATCACATCCTCGACGGTGATGTCCTCCAGTTCGAACAGATTGAGCAGGATGCTGCGGTGCTTGGGAGGAATGAAGGCGCCGGATTCGATGACCATGGTGCGCAGCTCCTCGGCGGACAGTGTGTGGGCTTCGCCGTCACCGTTGTTGCGGATGCGCAGCAGGCGCAGCAGTCCGGCCACGAACAGATTGACGAACCAGACCACGAAGTAGAGGCCCTTGAGCAGCCCGGTCAGTGGGTAGCTGACGACACAGGCCAGCCGGTTGGCGTGATTGGCGCCAACGACCTTGGGCGTGATCTCCGAGAACACCAGGATCATGAAGGTCACCACCAGGGTGGACAGGCCCAGCACCCACTCCTCGTTGCCCAGCAACTGGATCGTGATCACGCTGACCAGGGTGGCCGCCGCCGCATTGACCAGGTTGTTGCACAGCAGGATGATGCCCAGCAGCTTGTCGGTCCGGGCGAGGAGATCCAGGGCCAGGCGGGCCCCCCGGGAGCCGAGGTTGGCCGCCGAGCGCAGGCGATAGCGGTTGGACGCCATCATGGCCGTCTCGGCCATGGAGAAGAAGCCGGACAGCGCCAGCAGCACCACGAGGATCGTGATCTGGGCGGAGAGGGGAATGCTGTTCAAGCGAAGCTGACGGAATGACGACAAGCCAGTATTCGGCCCGTCCGGAGGCTTGTCAAGCCGCCCGGCCCAGCAGGACGTCGGCCACGAAGCGGCTGCCCACATAGGCCAGCATCAGCGCCACGAAGCCCGCGAGGGTCCAGTAGAGGGCCCTTCGGCCGCGCCAGCCCCAGGCCCTGCGGCCCACCAGCAGGGTGCCGAACAGGGTCCAGGAGATGATCGCGAAGACGGTCTTGTGGTCCAGCCGGAAGGCCCGGTCGAACAGGGCCTCGGAGAACAGGATGCCCGAGCCGAGGGTCAGGGTCAGCAGGATGAAGGCGATGCTGATCAGACGGAACAGCAGGGTTTCCATGGTCATCAGCGGCGGCAGGGCGTCGAAGGCCCGGCTCAGGCGCGCCCCGTGGAGACGCCGTTCCGCCACGGCCATCAGCATGGCGTGGAGGGCTGCCAGGGTGAACAGGCTGTAGGCCAGCATCGCCACCACGAAATGGGCCCGGAACAGGGGGGCATTGACGTTGTCGAGGAGGTGCTGGTCGGGGAAGAAGGCCGGTAACAGGGTGCACAGGGTGGCCACCGGCATGGCCAGGGTCTGCAGACCCTCCAGCCGGGAATACAGGCTCTCGATCCAGTAAAAGAGCACGGCGAGCCACAGCATCAGGGACAGGGCCAGGCTGAAGCCGAAATGGATGCCCTCCGCCGAAAAGAACAGGGAGTGGAGGGAAAAGCCGTGGCTCAGCAGGGCGAAGGCCATGATCACCCGCTCCCAGGGCAGCAGATCCAGGCGATGACCGGGCCGGGGGGCTACCCAGCGGCTATGCCAGAAGTGCACGCCGAGTGCGGCGTACAGGGAGGCGGGGAGCAGATGAAGTAGAATCGCAGGCATTCCTCAAGTTTACTCCAAGGCCTCGGTCACGAACCATCATGCTGGATAACCTTACAACCCGCCTTGCCAAAGTCGTAAAAACCCTTCGCGGTCAGGCCCGCCTGAGCGAAGACAACATCCAGGACGCCCTGCGTGAAGTCCGCATGGCCCTGCTGGAGGCCGATGTGGCCCTGCCCGTGGTCAAGGAGTTCGTTGCCCGCGTCAAGGAAAAGGCCGTCGGCACCGAGGTGCTGAGCTCCCTCACGCCGGGTCAGGCCCTGATCGGGGTCGTCCACAAGGAGCTCACCGATCTCATGGGGGGCGCCCACAGCGGCCTCAACCTCGCCACCCAGCCGCCGGCCATCATCCTGATGGCGGGTCTGCAGGGGGCGGGCAAGACCACCACCACCGGCAAGCTCGGCAAGATGCTCGTCGAACGGATGAAGAAAAAGGTCATGGCGGTGTCCACCGACGTGTACCGCCCTGCGGCCATCGCCCAGCTGCAGACCGTGTCCCAGCAGGCCGACATCGAATTCTTTCCCGCCACCCCCGACCGGAAACCCCGGGATATCGCCCGGGCGGCAGTGGACTTCGCCCGCCGGCACTACATGGATGTGCTGCTGGTGGATACCGCCGGCCGGCTCGCCATCGACCAGGTGATGATGGAGGAGATCCAGGCCCTGCATGCGGCGCTCAATCCCATCGAGACCCTGTTCGTCGTCGATGCGATGCTCGGTCAGGATGCGGTCAACACCGCCCGGGCCTTCAACGAAGCCCTGCCGCTCACCGGGGTGGTCCTGACCAAGCTCGACGGCGATGCCCGGGGGGGCGCTGCCCTGTCGGTGCGCCACGTCACCGGCAAGCCCCTCAAGTTTGCCGGTGTGGGCGAAAAGCTCGGAGGTCTGGAGGAGTTCCATCCCGAGCGGATGGCCAGCCGGATCCTCGGGATGGGCGACATCCTGTCCCTGGTGGAAGACGCCCGGCGCGGCGTGGATGAGGACAAGGCCAAGGAGTTTGCCCAGAAGCTCAAGAGCGGCAAGGGGTTCGATCTCAACGACTTCAAGGATCAGCTGGGGCAGATGAAGAAGATGGGCGGTCTGACCAGCCTGCTCGACAAGCTGCCGGCCCAGTTCGCCCAGGCTGCGGGTCAGCTCCAGGGCGGTGTCGAGGACAAGGCGGTCAGGCGTATCGAGGGCATCATCAATTCCATGACCCCGGCCGAGCGGGCCAAGCCGGAAATCCTCAAGGCGTCCCGCAAGCGTCGTATCGCCGCGGGCGCAGGCGTGACGGTGCAGGAGGTCAACCGCCTGCTCAGCCAGTTCGAACAGACCCAGAAGATGATGAAGCAGTTCTCCAAGGGGGGCATGCAGAAGATGATGCGTGCCATGAAGGGACTGATGCCGGGCGGCCTGCGCTAGGTGTCGTGAGCTCGATCTCCCTGCGTTCGCTCTGCGATCGCCTGCCCATGGGTGATGAAGCCGCCCGTGAAGCCTGTGAGGTCTGCTACCGGGCCGTCTTCGAAGCCGTTTCCGATCCGTGCCTGGTGGTCAACCGCCAGGGCCGGATTGCTTCGGCGAATCCGGCGGCCGGAAAACTCTATGGCGTCGATCCGGCGACGCTGCCTGGGCAGCCCCTGGCGGAGTTCATCGCAGAGGCCCCTCCTGCCGGGCGGCTGTTCCATGAGCGGCCCGAGACCCTGGTGGCCGCCGGTTTCCAGCGGATCGATGGCCGTCACTTCATCGGCGAGGCCAGTGTCGCCTTCATCGGAGCGAACGAGAGCGAACTGGCCATCCTGGTGGTCCGCGATGTCACCGAGGTGCGGGAAACCCGCTCCCGGGTGGAGTCCCTCCAGGCTTCCGAGCGCCTCTGGCAGTTTGCCCTCGAAGGGCATGGGGATGCGCTCTGGGACTGGAATCTGGAAAGTGGCGAGATCCACGTCAGCCCGTCCTTTCAGGCCATCATCGGATGGCCTGACGAGCGCCCTCTGCGGGGCAACGACATCTGGCCGGCCCGCATTCACCCGGATGACCTGCGTCGCGCCATGGGCGCTTTTGCCGCCCACCTGTCCGGTGCCCGGCCGATCACCGAGGTCCAGTGCCGCCTGCGTCTCGAGGACGACAGCTACCGCTGGGTCGCCGTGCGGGGCAAGATCATGGAGCGGGACGAGCAGGGCCAGGCCCGGCGCATGATCGGCTCGGTGCGCGACATCCACGACAACTTTCTCAGTGCCGAGCAGGAAAAACGCCAGCAGCGGGAACTGGAACGAGCCGCCCGCCTGATTCATCTGGGGGAGATGGCCTCGGCCCTGGCCCATGAACTCAATCAGCCCCTCACCGCCCTGCGCAATTTCAGTGCCGTGGCCCTGCGGCGTCTGGACGAACTCGGAGCGGACCCGGCGGGCCTGCGGGAGCCGCTCCAGATGATCGCTGATCAGGCCCTGCGGGCCGGTGACATCGTTCACCAGGTGCGGGGCTTCGTGCGCAAGGGGGGGCGGGTGGTGACGCCGGTGGCCATCAATGAAGTGGTGCGCAGCGTCCGCCGGCTCATGCAGTTTGATGCCCGGGCCCATGGGGTGCAGTGCCAGCTCGACCTGGCCGACGCCCTCCCGCCGGTGCTGGCGGATCAGGGGCAGCTGGAGCAGGTTCTCGGAAACCTGATCAAAAACGGCATCGACGCCATGAGCCTGATGCCCCGGGCGCGGATCCTGCGGGTGAGTACCCGGCTCAACCCTGAGGGACAGGTGGAGGTGGCCGTTGCCGACACGGGGCCCGGCCTGGCTGAGGCCGTACGGGCCGATCCCTTTGCGCCCTTCGCCACCACCAAGCCCGATGGGGTCGGGCTGGGGCTGGCCATCTGCCGCACGATCATCGAAAACCACGCGGGGCGCATGTGGGTGGAGGCGGGTGACTGCGGTGGTGCCACCTTCTTTTTCAGTCTTCCGCCGGCACCCTGAAAAAGTCCGGCAGCCGGGATGAACGTCCCCGCGCCGGAGGGTCAAACTTCATGAAAAAGGTTCTCACCGCTGTCCTTTTGCGAGGAGTCCGCCATGGCTGACAGATTGGTCTGCGTCGTGGACGATGACGATGCCGTTCGTCTCTCCATGGGTCTGCTTGTCGAAACCCTGGGGCTGCCGGTGCGCTGCTATCCGGATGCGGGCAGCTTGCTGGCCGACGAAGGCGCCTTGGCACGCGCCCACTGCCTGATCCTGGATGTGCGCATGCCTGGCCTCTCGGGCATTGGTCTGCAGGAGCGCCTGCTCCGCCTGGGCAGCACGGTGCCCATCATCTTCGTGTCGGCCCACGGCGATGTGCCGATGGTGGCCCGGGCCATGCGTGAAGGCGCCTTCGATTTTTTCCAGAAGCCCTTCAACGAACAGAATCTGCTCGACCGGGTCAATGAGGCCGTACATCTGGCGGCCCGGCGCCGGCAGGAGGATGCCTGGCAGCGGGACATCCACGCACGGCTGGATGGACTCACCCAGCGCGAGCGGGACGTCCTGGACGGCATCCTCGCCGGCCGCCTCAACAAGCAGATTGCGGAAAACCTGGGCATCAGCATGAAGACCGTGGAGCAGCACCGGGCTCGGGTCATGGAGAAGCTGCGGGTGGAGTCCCTGGCCGAACTGGTGCGCATCGTCACCCGCGCCGACCCCTGAGGGATCAGGATTTGCTCAGGGTTAACCCTGATGGAGCGGGGGGAAAGGCCGGATTTGGCTTTTCCGCCGGATTTGCGAACATGATGGCTGTTGCTGTTCGCCGTCAGGCGGACGCGTTTAAGGCCTGCTGCCCGAGCAAACCCGATAGAGGTGGGGGAGACACCCTTCAGGGCGGCATGTCGCAACCACCCAAGGATGGAGTGCCTCATGTCCGTAACGCCAATCGACCACATCAACCGTTTTCACCAGAGCGCCCTCGACCAGTGGATGGGCTTCGGTCAGCTGGTGGCTGATCAATTCGAACAACTCGCCCGCCTGCAGATTGCGGCCGGCTTTGAATCCACCCGGCGTGCCCTCGAGGCGGGCCATGCCCTGGCCGAGGTCCGCACCGCCGAAGGCCTGCTGCAGTGGCAGGGAGCCCACGTTCACCCCGGCATCGAATACGCCACCGAGGTCTCGCGTGAGCACTTCGACGCCCTGCTGGCAAGCCGCGATGTGATCGCCGAGGCCCTGCGCCAGTCGGCGGCCAACGGCACCCACCAGATCCAGGCCGGTCTGGAGCGCCTCGCCGAAACCGCCCCGGCCGGATTCGAAGCCTTCTTTGACGCCCTGCGGGGCAGCTTCCAGGCCCACCTGAACGCCATGGAGCATGCGGAGCGTCTGGGCGAGCAGGTGGACAAGCTCACCGGCGCCAGCGCCCTGGTCAGCCAGATTGCTGCTGCCCAGACGGCAGCGACCCGCGCGCCCGCGCGCCGCAAGGTGGCCTGAGTCCAGCCCGGCCGGCAGAGCCCGGCCCAAGGCGGCTGTCCACCGGCCCTCCCGGTGCTCCGCCGCCCTGCGATGGTGCCAGCCCTGGCCCGAAAATCCGGTCAGGGCTGCTACCATCGCGTCCCATGATGCTCCAGGATGATCTTCATGCCCGGGCCTACGCGGCCCTGATGGCACCCGACCCCGTCACGAAATGCCGCCTTGCCAGCACGCTCCAGGCCGACTGGCTGGACAGTGAGCGCACGCCTCCGCGCTGCAGCGCCACCCCCGTGCTCCCCGTTCCGGATGCCGGCCGTCCCGAACGCCCCGAACTGCTCCCCCACACCGATCTGCCCCGCCGCAAACCCGGAGCGCCGGGGGGCCACGCCGCCCTGCTGCACGCCATCGCCCATATCGAGTTCAATGCCATTAACCTTGCACTGGACTGCATCTACCGCTACCGGGAGCTGCCCGCCGATTACTACACCGGCTGGCTGCAGGTGGCCGTGGAGGAGGCGTATCACTTTGGTCTCATCAGCGACCGCCTGGCGGACCTGGGGCACGCCTACGGGGATTTTCCGGCGCACCGGGGCTTGTGGGACATGGCGGTCAAGACGGCAGAGGATCCTCTCATCCGGATGGCCCTGGTGCCTCGGGTGCTGGAGGCCCGGGGCCTCGACGCGACGCCGCCCATCGTCGCCAGCCTGCGCCGGATCGGTGATCAGGCCTCCATTGGGGTGCTGGACATCATCCTCCGGGACGAGATCGGTCACGTGGCCCTGGGAGACCGCTGGTTCCGCTATTTCTGCGCGCAAAGGGGGCTGGAGCCCGAGGCCACCTACCTGGAGTTGATGGAGGCCTTCGACGCCCCCTGGCCGCCCCGTCCCCTGAATGCGGAAGCCCGCCGTCAGGCGGGCTTCAGTGAGGCCGAGATCGCCCGGCTGGAGGCAGGTAAGCCCCGCCGCCCGTAGGGTACGGCGGGCCCGCGACCTTACAGCGACCCGTAGGAGTGCAGGCCCGACAGGAACATGTTGACGCCGACAAAGGCGAAGGCAGTGACCACCAGACCGACGATGGCCCACCAGGCCAGCAGCGGGCCGCGCAGGCCCTTGGTCAGGCGGATGTGCAGCCAGGCCGCGTAGTTGAGCCACACGATGAAGGCCCAGGTCTCCTTCGGATCCCACTGCCAGTAGGTGCCCCAGGCCTCGGCTGCCCACAGGGCGCCCAGGATGGTGGCGATGGTGAAGAATGCGAAGCCGATGGCGATGGCCTTGTACATCACATCGTCCAGCACCTCGGCGGGCGGCAGGCGGCTGGCCAGGATGCCTTTGCGCACCAGCAGATCGGCCACGCCGACCATCGCCGCCAGGGCAAAGGCCCCATAACCGATGAAGTTGGCGGGCACGTGCACCTTCATCCAGTAGCTTTGCAGGGCCGGGATCAGCGGCTGGATCTCCTGGGCTTCCCGGCTGAAGGTGTACCACAGCAGGAAGGCCACCGCCGCCGAGATCACCAGCAGCACGAAGGCCCCCATCCGGCGGGTGGCGTACTGGCCCTCGTAATACAGATAGAGCAGGCCGGTGATCAGCGAGAACAGCACGAAGACTTCGTAGAGGTTGCTGATGGGGATGTGCCCCACATCGGTGCCGATCAGATAACTCTCGTACCAGCGCACCAGCAGGCCGGTGGTGCCCATCAGGGTGGCCAGCCAGGTCAGGGCCGAGCCGGTTTTGTCGCCAAAGTCCGAGCGGGCGGCCAGGCCGATCCAGTAAGCGCCGGTGGCGATGAAGAAGAGGGCGCTCATCCACATGATCGCCGTCTGGCTGGAGATGAAGTACTTCAGCAGAAACACCTGCTCGGCGCGGGCCAGATCGCCCTGATAGAGGCTGAGGCTGGCCAGCGCCAGCACGGCGGCCGCGGCCAGGAACAGCCGGAAGGGCTGCCAGGCGGCTCCCAGGGCCACCAGGGCCGGGACGGTCAGGAACAGGATGCCCTTGTCGTAGACGTCCATGAAGTCGCCGTACTGGCGCAGGGCAAAGACTGCGCCACCGGCCAGGGCCAGGGCAAACAGCCAGTCCCCGGGATTCAGGCGGCTCAGGAAGGAGGAGTGACCCTTGTGGGCGATTTCCATGGCGGGAACCTCGGATTACTTGGAGACGGAAGGGGCGAGGAGGGTGGCGATGGCATCCCGGTGCTGGCGGAAGCTTTCGTCCACATCCATCGACTTGCGGTTGGAGCTTAGCGCAACCAGCGCTTCGCCGGAGTCCTTGATCAGCACGAAGAGGCGACGCTCCCGGACATACAGCATGGCGAACACCCCCAGCACCAGCAGCAGGGAGCCCAGATAGACGATCGGCTTGCCTGGCGAGCGGGTCACCTGGAGCACGGTGGCACGCACCTCCTCGAACGCCTTCAACTGGAAATAGAGGGGCGCACCGTAGTGCAGGCTGTCGCTGGTGGCGTTGAGGGTATCCCGCAGCAGGCGACCGTTGCCGCCGGTGGCTTCGGGGGCCGGCTGGCCGGACGCCGCACGGGCCATCTTCCAGGCCTCCCAGGCCGTGCCTTCGAGGATCTTGATGAACACGTCGGCGGCCTTGTCCCGTTCGCCCTCGGGAACGCTGCTCTCGATGAACCTGCCCAGACTCTCGAAGCCCCCCTGGGCAAACAGCTCCAGGCTGCGGGCGGTGGTTTCCTGCAGCCGGCTGCGGGTCTCCGGGCCGGCGTCGGCGCCCAGGGCGGCGGCGGTGAAGCGACGGGCGATTTCCTCATGCTTCGTGGGGTCCAGCAGCACCTGGCGAATCGCAAACCAGCTGTCCGGGCGGCCGTCCATGTCCATCGGAATGCGCATGAAGCGGAAGGGGGCCGAGGGTTCGGCGCGCATCCCGGACAGCAGATACCAGGCCCCGTCCTGCTGGATCGGCAGCATGTAGTTCTGGTATTCCCGGGCCTGGCCGGCCGCATCCCGCAGTTTGTACTGGATGCTGGGCCCCACGTTCTGCATGTCCTTCCGGGTGGGTGACTTGGCCCCGCTGCCCAGATTTTTCTGGAGGAGGGCGAGGGTGCCGGTCTCGGCCGGCGCCTCGTTGCTGGCCATGTTCTCGATGTTGAAGGGCTTGAAGCTCACCAGCTCCAGGGTGTATTCCAGCCCGCGGGTGCTGATCTTGAGGCTGTCCCCCACGGCGCCGCCCGTTTCGAAGGGGCTCGCCTGGCTGGCCGGGCGCAGGTCATGGCCGGTGAGCTTCAGCCGGGAGCCGCCATCCTCGAAGCTGGCCTGATACATCATGATGCCGGCGTACTCGAAAGGCTTGTTCACCTCGATGGTCTTCTCCACCGACTGGCCCGTGGCGTTGTCGGTGATGATGATGTCGCTGGCGAAGCGCTTGGGCATCCCGCTCTCGTAGTGGTCCAGATGGAATTTCTTGAGGGACACGGTAAAGGGCAGGTCCTGCAGCAGGATCCCGTCCTTCACGTTGAGGATGCCCACGTTGGCGCTCTTGCCCTCGGGGATGAACACATTGCCGCGATAGCTCCAGTTATCCACGCCGAGCCGGCTTTCCGGCCCGATCTCCGAAATCAGCTGATTGCCTGAGGTGACCTGCTTGCCGCCCAGGGCCATCTGGATCCGGAGGGGCAGGTTGCCATCGAGCAGCCCGCCCACGCAGATCAGCACGATCGCGCCGTGGGCCAGGAAATAGCCCCAGCGGGTCCAGCTGCCCTGCCTGGCCGCCAGCAGCAGGCCGTCGCTGCGCTCGTTGATGCGCAGGGCAAAGCCGGCGCGGGACAGATAGGCGCTCAGCGGTGCCCGGGCGTCGGCCGGGGGCAGGGTCGTCGTGATCCGGTCGTGGTGGGCAAACTGGGCGAGGGAGGCTTCCCTGGCGTTTTCCCGGAAGCTCCGCATGTCCTTCAGCATCGGCCGGGTCTGGCGCACGATGCAGGTGGTGGTGGAGAGCACCAGAAAGGCCAGGATCACCAGGAACCAGGCGCTGTTGTAAACCGCGTACAGGTCCAGCGCCTCGAACACCGGAAACCAGAACGGACCGAACTGGTTGAGGTAATTGTTATAGGGCTCGTTCTGCTTGAGTACCGTCCCGATGATGGAAGCAATCCCGAGAATGGTCAGCAGGCTGATCGCAAAGCGCATCGAGCTGAGCAGCTCATAGAAGGCGCGGGCAGTACTGCGGTTTCGCATGGGGCGTGGCGTGAGGGTATCGGCGTGAAGATCGGACCGGTCAGGGCAGGCCGGGTTCCGCGGTGGCGTATTTCTGGACAGCCATGAAAAAGGGGCGGCCTCAACCACCCCTTTCTTGCAGCCGCTGAGCTCCGGGCGGAGCCTTGATTCAGCGCAGGCCGGCAGCGTAGTCGGCGACTGCCTTGATTTCCGGATCGGTCATCTTGAGGGCAATCGTGCGCATCATCTTGTTGGGGTCGTTGGCCCGCTCGCCCGCACGGAAGGACTTCAGCTGGGTTTCGGTGTACTCGGCAAACTGGCCAGCCAGGCGCGGGTACTGGGCGGGCAGGCCGGCGCCGGCCGGGCCGTGACAGGCAGCGCAGGCGGGGATCCCGCGGGAGACGTCACCGGCACGCCACAGCTTCTGGCCGAGGGTGATGGAGTCCTTGTTCTTGGCAACTTCGGGCTTCAGGGTCTGGCTCGAGAAGTGGGCGGCGAGGCCCTTCATGTCGGCATCGGACAGGCCGGCAACCATGCCTGCCATGATGCCGTTGTTACGTTCGGCGGGCTGGCCGTTTTCGCCCTTGAAATTCCTGAGCTGCTTGTAGAGGTACTCCGCGTGCTGACCCGCGAGCTTCGGGTTGGCGGGGATCTGGCTGTTGCCGTCAGCGCCGTGGCAGGCGCCGCAGATCTGTTCTGCGGTCAGTTTCGCCTTGGCCAGGTCAGGTTGGGCAGCAGTCTTGTCTTGGGCCTGAACCGCGCCAGTGGCCAGAAGCAGCGAAAGCAGCAGGGAACGCTTGATCATGATGTCCTCGGAAAGCCAAGAATATGGAATGTCTCAAACCTGCTATTCTATAGCAATCCCAGTCAGTTGCGCGATGCAATACCGTCTCCCGCGCATCCCAAACACGCCCCATGCCCCTGTTCCAAAACGCCCGGTTCGAAATCTCCATTGCCAAGACCAGCGGTCTGCCGACGCCCATCGGCGCCGAGATCGCCTTTGCAGGTCGTTCCAATGCCGGCAAGTCCAGCGCCATCAACACCCTGGCCAACCATACCCGCCTGGCTTACGTGTCCAAGACCCCCGGCCGGACCCAGCTGATCAACTTTTTCCGCCTGCAGAACGGTGCGGTTCTGGTGGATCTGCCCGGCTACGGGTATGCGGATGTACCCGAGCCGGTTCGGCGCCAGTGGCAGGGCCTGCTCGAGGATTACCTCACCCGCCGGCCCAATCTGGTGGGGCTGGTCCTGATCATGGATTCCCGCCACCCGCTCAAGGATCTGGATCGGCAGATGATCGGCTGGTTCGCTCCCAGCGGCCGCCCGATCCATGTGCTGCTCACCAAAAGCGACAAGCTGACCCGCCGTGAAGCGACCGCGACCCTCGCTGCGGTGCACAAGGAGCTGACCCAGTACGGACCCCAGGTTACCGTGCAGCTTTTTTCAAGTCTCAAGAAAATCGGCACCGAAGAGGTCGAGCGGGTGGTTGGCAGCTGGCTGGCGGATCCGGCCGCCCCGGCGGAGGCGCTGCAGGCCGGCTGAGGCCGGTTGTGCTGCCCGACCGGCCGGGCAGCAGGAATCTGAATCCTGCCGTCCGGTGTGCTCAGGGCAGCTTGGGCTGGGGCACGAAGCCGAAGCGGGCCGCGACATCCTGCCGGGCGATGGGGGCCACAGGCAGCGCCAGGCCACCCCAGTGCAGGTTCAGCGGGCAGTCTGCGTCGGTGGGGTCACCCTCCAGCCTCTCGATGAAAGAGGCCAGATCCCGGTCATCCAGCAGGGCAATTCCGTGCTCCGAGTGCAGCAGCAGGTTGCCTTCCTCGTCCAGCCAAGCGCCATCCAGTCTGTTTACCGCCTGGTCCGTGTGGGTGTGCAGGGTGTCCGGCGTGGCCAGGCGCACCACCACGGGGGTGTAGTCCAGATCCACAAACACCTGCTGGGGCCCGTTTTGCACGTACCACCGGCCATCTGCCGTGGCCAGGTAGTTGCGGCCGATGAAGGCCGTGATGCCGGCATGGCGGATGGGGCCTTCCGGCACCCGCCATTCGCCCCGCCGGGACAGGCGCAGCCAGCCCGTGCATGCCGGCACGTTGGGCCATTTGGCCAGGGCGAGGCGGACGGCTTCATCCATGGGCGTCAGCTCCGTGGGTTCACCACATCTTCCACCAGGGGGCCTTCTTGTCTTCCGGCTGGGCCTGGCTCAGGAAGCGGCTCTGGGGAAAGTTCTGGCGCAGCACCCGTTCGGCATCGCTGCGCAGGTCGGCGATCTGCAGGGCGTCATAGCTCTGCATCATCATGTACAGGGCTTCTTCGGTGGCGCTTGAACCCGGAAAGTCGCGGATCACGGCCTGGGCCCGGTTGGCTGCCGCCAGATAGGCGCCGCGCTTGAAGTAATAGCGGGAGACATGCACCTCATGGTTGGCCAGGGCGCCGACCAGATAACGCATCCGCAGGGTGGCGTCCGGGGCGTAGCGGCTCTCGGGGAAGCGCTCCACCAGCTCCTTGAAGGTGTTGAACGCCTCGCGGGAGGCCTTGGGGTCCCGCTCGGACAAATCCTGGTTGGCCAGCACGCCCAGAAAACCCAGGTCTTCGTTGAAGTTGGCCAGGCCCTTCAGGTAGTAGGCGTAGTCCACATTAGGGTGCTTGGGGTGCAGCTTGATGAAGCGGTCACACGCGGCAATTGCCGAGACGGGCTCGTTCGACTTGTAGTAGGCGTAGGCCACCTCCAGCTGCGCCTGCTGGGCGAAGCGGCCATAGGGATAGCGCGCCTCCAGCTTCTCGAACATCTTGATGGCCCGGTCCCAGGCGCCGTCGGACATGGATTCCTTGGCTTCCGAGTAGAGCTTCTGGGCGCTCCAGCCAACGGTTTCGTCAGCTTTGTCGGACATGCTGCTACAGCCGGCAAGCAGGATGAAGCCGGCAAGCGTTAAACTACGCAGGGTGAAATGCGCCATTGAAGAAAACTCTTTCGAAGAAGACTGGCTCGATTATAGCCCAGTCCCCCCAACTCCTTCCCCGCAACGGGAGGTGATTCCTGCCGACTGTGCAGGGATGCGGGTGGATCTGGCCCTGGCCCGTCTGTTTCCCGAACATTCCCGCAGCCGCCTGCAGTCCTGGCTCAAGGCCGGCCGCATCCGCATTGCGGGGGCCTCCCCTGACGCCAAGACCAAGGTCTGGGGCGGAGAGACCATCGAACTCTCCGCCGAGCCTTCCGAGGCGGTGCTGGCCGAACAGCCCGAGGCCATCCCCCTCGACGTGGTCTTTGAAGATGACACCCTGATCGTCATCAACAAGCCCGTCGGCCTGGTGGTCCACCCGGGCAGCGGCAACTGGTCGGGCACCCTGCTCAACGCCCTGCTGCATCATTACCCGGCGTCCCGGGCACTGCCCCGGGCCGGCATCGTCCATCGCCTCGACAAGGACACCAGCGGACTGCTGGTGGTGGCCAGGACCCTCGAAGCCCAGACCGACCTGGTGCGTCAGCTCCAGGCCCGCAGCGTCAAGCGCCACTACTATGCCCTGGTCCACGGAGCCCCCCAGCCGAGCGGCGAGGTCAATGCCCCCATCGGGCGCCATCCGGTGCAGCGAACCAGGATGGCCGTCACCCCCGGCGGCCGCGAAGCCCTCACCCGTTACCGGGTGGTCGAGCGCTTCGAGCGGGCGACCCTGGTCGAATGCCAGCTGGCCACCGGCCGTACCCACCAGATCCGGGTCCACATGACCCACACCGGCCACCCGCTGATTGGTGACGCCACCTATGGCAAGTCGCGCAGCGCAGACCCGCGCCTCGATGCCTTTCCCCGTCAGGCCCTGCACGCCTGGCAGCTGGGCCTGATTCACCCCGCAAGCGGCGAAGTCTGTCGCTGGCAAGTTCCCCTGGCCGCCGACATGGAGGCCTTGCTGGCCGAACTGCGCAGCCCCCCGAGCCCATGACGGAAACCTTCATCAGCCCCGACTGGCCGGCACCGGTCCGGGTGCGGGCCCTGTCCACAACCCGTGCCGGCGGGGTCAGTCAGGCGCCCTATGCCAGCCTCAACCTGGGCACCCATGTGGGCGACCGGCCCGAGGCGGTTGCCGAAAACCGTCGCCTGCTGGCTGCCCATCTGCCCGCCGAGCCCTGCTGGCTCAACCAGGTCCATGGGGCGCGGGTGGTCGATGCGGCAGGCCCCGGAGGCCTGCCCGATGCCGATGCCGCCTTTGCCCGGGAGACCGGGCAGGTGTGCGCAGTGATGACCGCCGATTGCCTCCCGGTGCTCCTCTGCGACCGCTCCGGTCAGGTCGTGGCGGCGGCCCATGCCGGCTGGCGCGGGCTGCACGGCGGGGTGCTCGAAGCCACGGTGGGCGCAATGGCAGTCCCCAGTAGCCAGATCCTGGCCTGGCTCGGTCCTGCCATCGGGCCGGACGCCTTTGAGGTGGGGGAGGAGGTCCGGGCACGCTTCATGGCCCTCGATCCGGCCTCCGCCAAGGCCTTTCGCCCGGCCCCGGCCCACGGCAAATGGATGGCCGATCTCTACCTGCTGGCCCGTCAGCGCCTTGCCGCCCTCGGCGTCAGCGCTGTCCATGGCGGTGGCGCATGCACCGTCAGTGATGCCCAGCGCTTCTTCTCCTACCGGCGCGACGGCACCACTGGCCGGATGGCCAGCCTGATCTGGCTGGAGTAGGGCGCCCATTCCGGCTGCCCGGGCCGCGCCCGGGGGCATCGGCCGGATGAATCCAATCCTGCAACGCTATAATGACAAGCCTTAATTTTCGTGTAGCCCCATGACCGCCCTGACCTGGATCATCGTAATGAGTTTGGCCGGGGGCCTCATCAGCGTGCTAGTGGCGGCCGGATTCTCCTATGCCGCCCGCCCCAACTGGGTACCGGTGCTGATCAGCTACGCCATCGGGGCCCTGCTGGGGGCCGCCTTTCTCGAAGTCCTGCCCCACGCCATCGAAGCGGCCGAGAGTCCCGAGCACGCCACCATCACCATCCTGGCCGGCATCCTGCTCTTTTTCATCCTCGAAAAGCTCGTCCTGTGGCGCCACTGTCATGACGAAGGCTGCCACGGCCACGGACAGGACCACGCCGGGCACGGCCACGGGCACAGTCACGCCGGCCACGACCATGGCCGCAGCGGCCTGATGATCCTGGTGGGCGACACCTTTCACAACTTCGTCGACGGCGTGCTGATCGCCGCCGCCTTCGTCGAAAGCACCCCCCTGGGCATCGTCACCGCAATGGCGATCATCGCCCACGAGATCCCCCAGGAAGTCGGCGACTTCCTGATCCTGCTTCACTCCGGCTACAGCCGGGCCAAGGCCCTGGCCTTCAACCTGCTCTCCAGTCTGGCGACCCTGTTGGGCGGCATCCTTGCCTATTTTGCCCTGTCCCACGTCCAGGCCCTGGTTCCGGTGTTCCTCGGCCTCGCTGCCGCGAGTATGATCTACGTCGCGGTGGCCGACCTGATTCCGGGGCTGCACAAGCGAACGGAATTGCGCGCTACCATGCAACAGGTATTATTGATTGCCGCCGGCATCGCTTCCGTCGTCCTTGCCCACCCCCTCGCGGAGGGCGCGCTGGGCTGATCTGCGACGGCGGGCCGGAGTGCCGAACAGCCAGAGAAACAGGGAGAGCGGAGCAAGCCCATAGAACAAGAAGGTCAGGACCCCGCCAATGACGGTGGTCTCCGCTGCGGTGGCAAGCAGCGCCACATAAAGCCAACCAATAGCAACGATATACATATCCGGATTCTTCAGGGCCGTTGTTCTGGCCGGCAGGTCTGCGCGGCGGTCAGTTTTGGGCCGTGCAGCACTATACTGGTTCGTCCCGGTCCTGTTTCATCCGTCAGGTACAAAGGAGAGGTGGATGTCTGTAACCCCGGAGCAAACAGCGGAAGCCCTGCAAGGCATGTTCAAGTTCAGCCAGTCGCTGGCGGAAGGTTTCTTCAATTTCCTCGGCAACCACAACGCCGCGGCCCAGCAGGCCGCCCCGGCGGCCGGCAACCCCATCCCCCTGCCAGAAGCCGAAGCCCTGGCGCGCCTGCAGCAGGAACTGGCCGAAGCCCACGCCCGTCTGTGGACCACCATGGCCCAGGCCAAGCCCGGCGAAACGGTCCCGCCCCTGATCACGCCCCAGCCCGGTGACCGCCGCTTCAACGCCCCCGAGTGGTCCTCCAGCCCGTTTTACGACTACATCCGCCAGGCCTACCTGCTCAACGCCAGCTACCTGGACAAGCTGGCCGACGCCCTGCCGGTCACGGACGGCCGCAGCAAATCCCGGATGCAATTCCTCACCCGTCAGTACATCGACGCGATGGCCCCGTCCAACTTTGCGGCCACCAACCCCGAATTCATCCAGACTGCCCTCGCCACCAAGGGTGAGAGCATCACCCAGGGCATCAAGAACCTGATCGCCGACATGGAGAAGGGCCGCATCTCCATGACCGACGACTCGGCCTTCGAGATCGGCCGCAACCTGGCCACCACGCCGGGCTCCGTAATCTACGAAAACGAGCTGATCCAGCTGATCCAGTACGCCCCGATGACCGCCAAGGTCTACAAGACCCCGCTCCTCATCGTGCCGCCCTGCATCAACAAGTTCTACATCATGGACCTGCAGCCGGCCAACTCGCTGGTGCGCTTCATCGTCGAACAGGGTTTCACCGTCTTCCTCGTTTCCTGGAAAAACGCCAAGGCCGAACAGGCCCATCTGGGCTGGGACGACTACCTCGAAAAAGGCCCCATCACCGCCCTCCAGGTGGTGCGTGAAGTCACCAAGGTCGCCAAGCCCAACGTGCTCGGCTTCTGTGTCGGTGGCACCCTCCTGTCGGCCGCGCTGGCCGTCCTGCGCGGCAAGGGCGAAGACCCCGCCGAAAGCCTCACCCTCATGACCACCCTGCTGGATTTTGCCGACGCCGGCGAAATCGGCTGCCTGGTGGATGAAGCGTCCGTTGCCGCCCGCGAAGCCGCCATCGGCCGGGGAGGGGTGTTTTCCGGGCGCGAGCTGGCCCAGGTTTTCTCCAGCCTGCGCTCCAACGACCTGATCTGGAACTACGTGGTCGGCAACTACCTCAAGGGCCAGCAGCCTGAGGCCTTCGACCTGCTCTACTGGAACTCCGACAGCACCAACCTGGCCGGACCCTTCATCGCCTGGTACCTGCGCAACATGTACCTGGAGAACAACCTCCGGGTGCCGGGCAAGCTCGAGATGCTGGGCGTCAAGGTCGACATGGGCAAGGTAGACCTGCCCGCCTACCTGCTGGCCACCCGCGAAGATCACATCGTTCCCTGGACCAGCGCCTACCTGGCACGTCAGATCCTCGGTGGCGACACCACCTTCGTGCTGGGGGCCTCCGGCCACATTGCCGGCGCCATCAACCCGGCCTCCAAAAACAAACGCAGCTACTGGACCAGTGGTGCCACCGCCGCCGTTCCCGAAGAGTGGCTGGCCAGCGCCGTCGAGCACAAGGGCAGCTGGTGGGTGCACTGGATCGAATGGCTCAAGTCCCGCAGCGGCACCCAGGTGAGCGCCCGCAACAAGCCTGGCAACGCCACATACAAGGTCATCGAAGCCGCCCCCGGACGTTATGTAAAGGAAAGCGCGTAAACTACATGGCGCGCCCGGCCACAACGGGCACTTAAAAAAACTAGAAAAACGCACCGTCAGCCAAAAAAAGGGGGAGGTTGAAGGTGTTGGTGTCACCCCCGAAAAAACTGCACTAGGAGGGAAACAACATGGCACGTGTAGCACTGGTTACTGGTGGAATGGGGGGACTCGGCGAGTCCATCTGCGTCAAGCTGGCCGCGCTCGGCTACAAGGTGGTCACCACCCATTCGCCCGGCAACAGCAAGGCCGCCGAATGGCTCCAGACCATGAACAACATGGGTTACGGCTTCCGGGCCTACCCCTGTGACGTCTCCGATTTCGACTCCTGCAAGGCCTGCGTCGACCAGATCGTCAAAGACATCGGCCCCGTGGATGTGCTGGTCAACAACGCCGGCATCACCCGCGACATGACCTTCAAGCGCATGACCAAGGCGGACTGGGACGCCGTCATGAGCACCAACCTCGACAGCGTCTTCAACATGACCAAGCAGGTCATGGACGGCATGGTCGAGCGCAAATGGGGTCGTGTCATCAACGTTTCTTCGGTCAACGGTATCAAGGGGGCCTTCGGCCAGACCAACTACTCCGCCGCCAAGGCCGGCATGCATGGCTTCACCAAGGCCCTGGCCCTGGAAGTCGCCCGGCAGGGGGTTACCGTCAACACCATTTCTCCGGGCTACATCGGCACCAAGATGGTCATGGCCATTCCCCAGGAAGTGCTGGAAAGCAAGATCCTGCCCCACATTCCGGTGAGCCGTCTGGGCAAGCCTGAAGAAATCGCCGGTCTCGTGGCCTACCTCTCGTCCGAAGAGGCCGCCTTCGTGACCGGCGCCAATATTTCCATCAATGGCGGTCAGCATATGTTCTAATCGCCTGTTTGTTTTTTTTGCACCGCAACAAAAGGAAAGTGAAATGACGCAACGCATCGCTCTTGTTACTGGCGCAGTCGGTGGTCTCGGCACTGCAATCTGTAAATCCCTCGCCGCCGCAGGTGTGCGCGTGGTGGGCAACTTCTTCCCGGGCGATCCCGCCAAGGACGCCTGGGTGGAAGCCCGCAAGGCCGAAGGCCTGGACATCCCCGTGTACGGCTTTGATGTCTCCGACTACGAGCAGTGCAAGGCGGCTGTCGAGAAGATCGTCGCTGAAGTCGGCCCCATCGACATTCTGGTGAACAATGCCGGCATCACCCGCGATAAGTTCTTCCCCAAGATGGAAAAGAGCCAGTGGGATGCCGTCATCTCCACCAACCTGAGCAGCCTCTTCAACGTCACCCACACCATCTCCCCCAAGATGGCTGAGCGTGGCTTTGGCCGCATCATCAACATCTCCTCCGTGAATGGCGTCAAGGGCCAGGCTGGTCAGACCAACTACTCCGCTGCCAAGGCGGGTGTGATTGGCTTCACCAAGGCCCTGGCTGCCGAGCTGGCCACCAAGGGCGTCACGGTCAACGCCGTCGCCCCGGGCTACATCGGCACCGACATGGTCATGGCCATCAAGGAAGAGATCCGTAACGCCATCATCGACACCGTGCCCGTCAAGCGTCTTGGCAAGCCGGAAGAGATCGGTGCTGCGGTGGTCTACCTGGCCTCCGACCTGGCCGGCTACGTGACCGGCGCCACCCTGAACATCAACGGCGGCCTCTACAGCCAGTAAGCCTTTCCGTCGTTCCAGGTGTCTCCCGGCCCCGCCTCATGGCGGGGCTTTTCATTGGGGCGGCCGGCAGGACGCACCCGTAAAATCGTCATTGCCGTGTCATCTTTCCGCAAGCCCGGGCGTTTAAAAGACTTTTTTTTGCGCAGCGCAGTATAATTCTCCGCGGCGAGCATCGTCGCCGCTTGGAGAAGAGACCGATGGCAGACCAGATTCGCCTGATAAAAAAATACCCCAACCGCCGCCTGTACGACACCCAGACCAGCTCCTACATCACCCTTGCGGACGTCAAGGCCCTTGTGCTTGAAAGTGGCAACTTCCAGGTCGTGGACGCCAAGACCGGTGAAGAACTCACCCGCAACATCCTTCTCCAGATCATCCTCGAGGAAGAAGCCGGGGGTGCCCCCATGTTCACCAGTGAACTGCTGTCCCAGATGATCCGCTTCTATGGCAATGCCATGCAGGGGATGATGGGCAAGTACCTGGAAAGCAACATCAGGGCCTTCACCGACATGCAGGCCAAAATGCAGGACCAGGTCCGCTCCGTGTACGGTGACAACCCCGCCGTCAATCAGGACCTCTGGGCCCAGTTCCTCAACTTCCAGGGGCCGGCCATGCAAAGCATGATGGGCGCCTACATGGAACAGTCCAAGAAGATGTATTCCCAGATGCAGGAACAGCTCGACAGCCAGACCCGCAACATCTTCTCCGGCTTCCCGTTTCCAGGTTTCCCGCCCCCGGGTTTTACCGGTGAGCCGCGGGATCCCGACACCCCCGAAGCCGAGCCGCCGGTCGCGCCTCACAAATAAAGCCCGGGCCGCGCAATCGTCGCGGCCTTTGCACTTATTCCCCAAAGGTTTTTCTGCCCATGAGCCAAGCCAAAACTGCGGCCGCCCCGAAGGTCGGATTCGTCAGCCTCGGGTGCCCCAAGGCCCTCGTCGATTCCGAAAACATCCTTACCCGCCTGCGTGCCGAAGGCTACGAAATCTCCCCCTCCTACGAAGGGTCCGATCTCGTGGTCATCAACACCTGCGGCTTCATCGACTCCGCCGTCGAAGAATCCCTCGATGCCATCGGCGAAGCCCTCGCCGAAAACGGCAAGGTCATCGTCACCGGCTGTCTGGGTGCCAAGGACGACGTGGTCATGGCCGCCCATCCCCAGGTGCTCGCCGTCACCGGTCCCCATGCCACTGAAGAAGTGATGCACGAGGTGCACAAGCACCTGCCCAAGCCCCACGACCCCTTCATCGACCTGATCCCGCCCCAGGGCATCAAGCTCACCCCCGACCACTACGCCTACCTCAAGATTTCCGAAGGCTGCAACCACCGTTGCACCTTCTGCATCATCCCCTCCATGCGCGGCGACCTGGTCAGCCGGCCCATCGGCGACGTGATGCGCGAAGCCGAAAACCTGGTCAAGGCCGGCGTCAAGGAGCTGCTGGTCGTCTCCCAGGACACCTCCGCCTACGGCGTGGATACCAAGTACCGCACCGGCTTCTGGGGCGGCAAGCCCATGCGCACCAAGCTCTACGACCTGTGCAACGCCCTTGGCGATCTGGGCGTGTGGGTCCGCCTGCACTACGTCTATCCCTACCCGAGCGTGGACGACATCATCCCGCTGATGGCCGAAGGCAAGATCCTGCCTTACCTCGACGTACCCTTCCAGCACGCCAGCCCGCGCATCCTCAAGGCCATGAAGCGCCCGGCCAGCGCCGAAAACACCCTCGAGCGGGTCCGCCGCTGGCGCGACATCTGCCCCGACCTCACCATCCGCTCCACCTTCATCACCGGCTTCCCCGGCGAAACCGAAGAAGATTTCGAGCAGCTCCTCCAGTTCCTTGAAGAAGCCAAGCTCGACCGGGTGGGCGCCTTTGCCTACTCGCCGGTCGAAGGGGCCGCGGCCAACGAACTCCCCGGCGCCGTGCCCGAAGAGATCCGCGAAGAGCGGCGCATCCAGCTCATGGAATTCCAGGAAGACATCTCCACCGAACGCCTCGAGCGTCTCATCGGCCGCGAGATGACCGTGCTGGTGGACGAGATCGACGAAGAAGGCGCCCTGGCCCGTTCCCCGGGGGACGCCCCCGACATCGACGGCCTGGTCATCATCCCCGCCGGCGATCAGCTCGAACCCGGCGAATTCGCCCGCGTCCGCATCACCGACTGCGACGTGCACGACCTCTACGCCGAACCCATCTGATCCGCGCGGGGCTCCCCATGAAGCGCACCCCCCGCATCGGCATCGCCCTTGGCTCCGGCTCCGCCCGGGGGTGGGCGCACATCGGCGTGTTGCGGGCGCTGGCGCGGGAGGGGATCGAGCCCCAGATCATCACCGGCTGCTCCATCGGCGCTTTTGTGGGCGCAGTGGCTGCAGCCGGGGAGGTGGACAAGCTCGGCAGCTGGGTTGAAACCCTCGGCTGGCAGGACGTGGTCGGCCTGATGGACATGGGCCTGCGCGGTGGCCTGCTCAAGGGCGATAAACTGATGGCCTTCTTCGAGCGCCAGTTTGTGGACCGGGACTTCACCGCCCTGGTGCACCCCTTCGGCTGCGTCGCCACCGATCTCCACAACGGTCACGAAGTCTGGCTGCGGGAAGGCAGCATCTCCGCCGCGGTCCGCGCCTCCATCGCGCTGCCTGGCCTCCTCGCCCCGGTCTGGCAGGAGGGCCGCCTGCTGGTGGATGGCGCCCTCGTCAATCCGGTGCCGGTGTCGCTGGCCCGGGCCATGGGGGCCGACCTGGTGATTGCCGTCGAGCTCAACTCCGATGTGGTCGGCTGGGCTGCCCGCAACGGCGCGGACACCGAGCCCGCGCCCCCCGCCGAACCCGGCTGGCCGCAAAAACTCCTCTCCCGCCTGGCCCGCAACGGCCGCAGCCCGGGAGAAGGGGAGGGCAGGAGCGCGCCGGTCGAGCCCCTGCCTTCCATGCTCAGCGTGATGCAGAACAGCATCGCCATCATGTCCGTCCGCATTGCCCGCAGCCGCCTCGCCGGCGAACCGGCGGATGTACTCATCTCTCCCCGTCTGGCCCAGCTCGGCCTGATGGACTACCACCGGGGCGCCGAAGCCATCGCCGAAGGTGAAGCCGCCGTACAGGCGGCCCTTCCCGCCCTCCGCCGACTCCTCTGAGGCCGGATCCGTCCGGCCGGAGCGCCCCATGACCGCCTTCCTCGACACCCTGCGCGCCCTCGTCGGCGCAGCCCACTGCCTTACCGACCCCGCCGACACCGCCCCTTACCTCACCGACTGGCGGGGGCGCTACCGCGGGCGGGCGAGGGCGGTCGTGCTGCCCGGCACGGCGGAGCAGGTGGCCGCCGTGGTGCGGGCCTGTGTCGCGGCCCGCTGTGCCATCGTGCCCCAGGGCGGCAACACCGGCCTGTGCGGCGGCGCCACTCCGCGGGCCGACGAAGGGGACTGCATCGTCCTCAACCTGTCCCGCCTGCGCCAGATCCGCCGCGTCGATGCCGCCAATAACGCCATCACGGTGGAGGCCGGCCTGACCCTGGCCGAAGTCCAGGCCGCCGCCCTGGCGGTGGACCGCCTCTTTCCCCTTTCCCTCGCCAGCGAAGGCTCCTGTGAAGTGGGCGGGGTGGTCTCCACCAATGCCGGCGGGGTCCAGGTGCTGCGCTACGGCAACACCCGCGAGCTGCTCCTCGGGCTCGAAGTGGTCCTGCCCGACGGCGCACTCTGGAACGGCCTGCGCGCCCTGCGCAAGGACAACACCGGCTACGATCTCAAGCACCTTTTCATCGGCGCCGAAGGCACCCTCGGCATCGTCACCGCCGCCAGCTTCAAGCTCTTTCCCCGTCCCCGCACGGTGGTCACCGCCTGGCTTGGGGTGGCCAGCCCCGCCGCCGCGGTGGCCCTGCTGTCGCGCCTGCGGGGCGTGGCGGGTGACCGGGTCACCGCCTTCGAGCTCATCAGCCGGCCGGCCCTTGAGCTGGTCCTCCAGCACATTCCCGGCGCCCGCGACCCGCTGGCCGCCCCCCAGCCCTGGTACGTCCTGGTCGAGCTCAGCGATACCCTGACCATCGACCTGGCCGGCATCCTCGAAGCCGAACTCGCCGCCGCCCTGGCCGATGGCCAGGTGGCAGATGGCACCGTCGCCGCCAGCCAAACCCAGGCCGCCGCCCTGTGGTCCCTGCGGGAGAACATCTCCGAAGCCCAGAAGCGCGAAGGCGTCAGCATCAAGCACGACATCTCCGTGCCGGTCAGCGCCATCCCTGAATTTCTCGACAGGGCAGGGGCCGCCCTCGAAAGCGCCTACCCGGGGGTGCGCATCATTGCCTTCGGCCACCTGGGCGACGGCAACCTGCACTACAACCTGTCCCGCCCCCAGCATGGCGAAAACGCCGCCTTCATCGCCCGTACCCCCGAGGTCGGCCAGATCGTCCACGACCAGGTGCACGCCCTCGAAGGCTCGATTTCTGCCGAACATGGCATTGGCCAGCTCAAGCGCAGCGTGCTTCCCCGCTACAAATCCCCCCTCGAACTGGCCCTGATGGGCCAGATCAAGACCAGCCTCGATCCCCACGGGCTGTTCAATCCGGGCAAGGTTTTATAGCGGTGTCGGCCAGAGGCCGTGCTCCGCGGGTGTCGGATTTTTTTACAGCGCCGCTTTTTTACCGTCTAAGGGAAGAGTCAAGGTTTTGATAAATAAGGGAATGTTGTTTTTGGCACATTACCTGCTTTAAGCTTCGGGTCAGTAAGTCCTAACACTTTTGAGGCAGTTTCAGGCGCCGTGCCTGAGCTGCCTGAATCCCCTCAGATCTTCACGGAGAACTTCAATGAAGAAACTCGTCAAGTTTGCTGCTGTTGCCGCCCTGGCCACCGCCAGCACCGTTGCTTCCGCTGCCGCGACCTACCTCAGCACCGCCCCCAACCTGACCGGCCGTGTCATCGCCACCAACTTTGCCGACCTCAATGGCAGCTTCAATCTTCAGCTGCTGGATCTGCAGGGCCTCGTCACCGTCAACGTTCCGGGCGCAGGTGAAAACTTCATCGTCTCCGCGGGCGGCAAGCTGGAACTCGACTTCTACGAGAACGTTCCTGGTTACGAATTGACCATCGGCCCGGTGGGTCTGACCCCCCTCTTCACGGGTGCCCTGGCAGCCAGCGGCCTGACCCAAGGCGTCTACAACGTTCCCTTTGTCGCTGGCGTTGCCGGTGGCAATGATGGTGCTGGCCTGCCGGTGGGCTTTACCCTTGACTACAATGGCGCCACCACCCCGGGGGTTCTGGCCCTGATCAATGCCCTGCTCGGCACCTCCTTCAGCGGCCTGGATGGCGCAGGCTCCCTCACCGTGAGCGGCTCCCTGTTCTCCGATGGCGCCCAGCTGAGCATCACCGAAAGCAACTTGACCTGGGCTGGTTTCGAGTCCGTTCTGGCTGTTGCGGATGCTCGCTACGGTGCGCCCACCCCCAACTACCTGGATGCCAACTTCCGCCTGACCGGCGCCCAGGTTGCCGTGGTGCCCGAGCCCGCCTCCATGGCCCTCGTGGGCCTGGGCCTGATGGGTCTGGCCGCTGTCCGTCGTCGCAAGTCTGCCTAAGCAGACTGGCTTCACGCAGCACCCAAACGGCGGCGCAAGCCGCCGTTTGCATTGCAGGGCCCGCGCTCACCCGTAAAACCCTTAAAAAGTCTTGAAAGAGGGTTTACACACCCCCGTAGCATCTCTATAATGCGGTCTTCGTTGGACGGGGGTATAGCTCAGCTGGGAGAGCGCTTGCATGGCATGCAAGAGGTCATCGGTTCGATCCCGTTTACCTCCACCAAAAAGTTCGTTCGGGTCCCCATCGTCTAGAGGCCTAGGACACCGCCCTTTCACGGCGATAACCGGGGTTCGAATCCCCGTGGGGACGCCAGGATCAAAAGTCCTGTGCAGCAGTACAGGCAGTTGTAGCGCAAGCGCTGCAGCAGCAAGGTTAAAGCGGAGTGGTAGTTCAGTTGGTTAGAATACCGGCCTGTCACGCCGGGGGTCGCGGGTTCGAGTCCCGTCCACTCCGCCAACGGTTGTAAATTGGGGGTATAGCTCAGCTGGGAGAGCGCTTGCATGGCATGCAAGAGGTCATCGGTTCGATCCCGTTTACCTCCACCAAGAGTTCGTTCGGGTCCCCATCGTCTAGAGGCCTAGGACACCGCCCTTTCACGGCGATAACCGGGGTTCGAATCCCCGTGGGGACGCCAGGATCACACGTCCTGTGCAGCAGCAAGGTTCAAATGGAGTGGTAGTTCAGTTGGTTAGAATACCGGCCTGTCACGCCGGGGGTCGCGGGTTCGAGTCCCGTCCACTCCGCCAACACTTAAAAACCCGTTGATCGTCAACGGGTTTTTTTCATTTTCTGTCACCCAGCAAGCGTCCCGTTCCGGTGTCCCACTTCTTGGGAGACGGAACCTGAACCGCGCATCGCACCCAGCCAAAAACGATCATCTGCTCAACGGGCGTTTCGTCAGAATCGTTGGGTAATCCTGTCCATCCCCTGCAATGAGCTTGGCATAGGGATCGTTGCCGCTCTGGTGTGTCCCGATCCGGGTGATCTGCGTCACTCGCGCCCCGTGCTGTTTTTCCACAAATGTGTCGGGAAATTTTACATTTCCCAGAGTGCGCCTCAGCGGCCTCCGGCAAGCCGCTGTTCTGCCTGCGCTTTTAAAGCGGGCGTGAATTTTGCTTTGCAGCAAAAACTGATTTTAAGCGTGTGTCCAGGGTGTTATTCACACCCCGCCTGAAGTTTTTTTGTAACGCGCCCAAGCCTCTTTGCCCGATACGGGTAATTTTTTTGTATCGGGCCATGATGTTGCATGTAATACCGCAACATTCATATGCAATATTTCGTAAAATGTCGCACTGCGGTATGCAAAAGTCCTTGACCTTGCATGCCAGATAACACTGGGTGGGTCGGCTGCCCGAGTTCGCAAAAAACTGTCCTGGCCGGCAGTTGGGGCGGAAGGAATAAACATGGTTACTGCACTGCTCTTCCTGCTGGGTTTCGTCGTATCGGCGGTTGCCATCCGTTACGCCATCCACGCAGCGTTCCGCTTCAACATCGTCGACAAGCCGGGGGGGCACAAGGCCCACACCCATGTCACCCCCGCCGTGGGGGGCGCGGGGATCCTCGCGGCAAACCTGCTGGCCCTCGGGCTGGTGGGGTATTTCAACCCCGAATTCGGTACAGGTCTGCAGGCCCTGGGCGTGGGCATGGTGATCATGTTTGCGGTGGGCTTTCTGGACGACCTGTTTGCCCTGGGCTACCGGATCCGCCTGGCCATCCAGGCCGGCGTTGCCCTGCTGATGATCTTCTGGGGGGGCGTGATGCTGCAGGATCTGGGCTACCTCGCCGCCGACGGTCTGGTCGGCCTGGGCTGGGTCGGGGTGCCCCTCACCATGGTGGCCACCATCGGCGCCATCAACGCCCTCAACATGATTGACGGCATCGATGGCCTGTCCGGCTCCATTTCCACCATCAGCCTGCTGCTCATCGGCCTCGCCCTGATGCTGGCCGGCGACTGGGTCTACCTGTCCCTGGTACTGATCATGGCCGGCGGGGTGGCGGGCTTCCTGTTCTACAACCTGCGTTACCGCGGCCAGCGCCGGGCGCGCTGCTTCATGGGCGACAACGGCTCCATGCAGCTGGGCTTCCTGTTTGCCTGGCTCCTCACCGACCTGTGTCAGGCCGATGTGTCCGGCCGGGTGTTTTCCCCGGTGACCACCCTGTGGCTGTTTGCGGTGCCCCTCATCGACACCCTCAGCGTCATGCTGCGGCGGCTCTGGATGAAGCGCTCCCCCTTCCGTCCCGACCGTCACCACCTCCACCACCTGTTCCTGCGCGCCGGCTTCCGGGTGCAGGACACGGTGCTCATGCTGGCAATGGCGCAGCTCCTGTTTGGGGCCATCGGCCTGGGCGGCATGTACGCCGGCATCTCCGAGCTCGGCATGTTCATCGCTTTTGGTTTGGCCTTTGGCGGCATCTTCCTGGTGCTGCTGCGCCCCTGGCGCTTTGTGCCGCTGCTGCGGCGTTTTCATCGGCGGCTGGGCTTTACCTCGGTGCATGCGGTTGGGGTGCATGTCTCCGGTCTCGACCCCAGGGGGCTCGGCGAGTGCGCCAGAAAGGTCAATGCCCTCATCGGCGCCGATTTTGATTTCCGGTTTACCGCCTACCGCACGTTTGCAGGCCGCGAGGAGTGCTACGGCATCATCGAGCTGGTGGGTGAAGAAGAAGACCTGCCGGTGGACGACGTCCGCAAGATCATCATCCGCCTGCGCCGCGAACTCAAGCGCGACGGTCTCAAGGTACGCCAGTACATCCAGCGCGACGACGCCCACGACCGCCGGGTGGGGGGCAAACTCCCCCATGACAACCGGCGTCAGGCCGAGCGCCGGGCCCAGATCCGGCGCCCAGCCATTTTCCGGGTGCTCAGCGCTGCGGGCGAACCCTGCATCCAGCTTGCCTTTCAACCCTAAGCCCAAGGCCCCTCCTTGTACGATCGAATCCTCGTGGTGTGCACCGGCAACATCTGTCGCAGCCCGGTTGCCGAATACCTGCTCCGCAATGCCCTCCAACACGCCGGCCGCACGCCCCAGGTAGCCTCTGCCGGTGTGGGCGCCCTGGTGGGCGAGCCCGCCCACGACACCGCCCTGGCCAGAATGGCCGAGCGCAGCGTGGACCTCTCGGCCCACCGTGCCCAGCAAGCCACCCAGGCCCTGTGCCGCTGGGCCGATCTGGTCCTGGTCATGGAAAGCCACCACCGCGAAGCGCTGGGCGACATCGACCCCGCCGTGCGCGGCAAGACCTTTCTGCTCGGGCACTGGAGCAAGGACGAAATCCCCGATCCCTACCGGCGCTCCCAGGCGGTCTGGGACGAAGCCATTTCCCTCATCGACACGGGCATCGCGGCCTGGGTCAAACGGCTTTAAAGGCAGGGTGATCACCATGCGCGCGCCGGTGTGTTGTGCAGCAGTTAATTGCCCCACCTGGCGTGCCCCGTCATGCTGCGCCGTGTGTCAAACAAACATCAAGACAGGTTATCCATGAAGAGCATTCCGAGCGGGCTGCGTGCCCGGGTGGCTGCGCCACGTCAGCGACTTGTGCGGCCCCTGCTTTTGGCGGCCCTGTGTGCCAGCCTGGGGGCGTGCGCCCTGGTTCCGGGTGACAAGGCCTACGGCCTGAGAGATTCCCAATCGGCGGTCAGGCTGCCCACCCGCAGCGCCGACGGTGCCGAGCCCGTACCCGCCAACGTCGCCATCAGGCCCATCACCGCCGAGCTGATCATCGAGCAGATGACCAAAGCCGCGGCCGAACGGCCCACCGCCACCGACACCAACATCAGCGGCCGGGGTGGCAAGGGCGGCGTCAATCCCGTTACTGCCCCCGACTACAAGGTGGGCCCCGGTGACGTACTCACCATCATCGTCTGGGACCACCCGGAGCTCACCACCCCGGCCGGCCAGTACCGCTCTGCCGATCAGGCCGGCACCGTGGTCAACGAAGACGGCACCATCTATTACCCCTACGTGGGCACCCTGCAGGTGGCCGGCAAGACCACCCGCCAGATCCGTGAGCTGCTGTCGGTGCGCCTGGCCAAGTTCATCGAAAAGGTGCAGCTCGACGTACGCATGGCGGCGTTTCGCAGCAAGCGGGTGTATGTGGTGGGTGAAGTGGCCAAGCCCGGCCAGCTCGAAATCACCGACATCCCCATGACGGTGCTCGAAGCGGTTAACCGCGCCGGTGGTTTTGGCCCCGAAGCCGATCACTCCCGCGTGCTCCTGACCCGCAAGGGCACCACCTACCGGGTGGACATCCAGGCCATGTACGAAGCCGGCGCCACCGAGCAGAACGCCCTGCTGGAGCACGGCGACATCCTCAACGTGCAAGACCGCAGCTTCAACAAGATCTTTGTGCTGGGCGAAGTGCAGAAGCCCGGCTCCCTGGTCATGACCAAAAAACGCTCCACCCTCGCCGAGGCCCTGGCCGACACCGGCTACATCGCTCAGGAAAAAGCCAACCCCAAGTGGATCTACGTGATGCGGGGCGAGAGCGACACCCCCGAACTCTTCCACCTGGACGGCTCCTCTCCCGATGCCATGCTGCTGGCCGACCGCTTTCCCCTCCGCCCGCGTGACATCGTGTATGTGGATGCCGCCGACGTGGTGCGCTGGAACCGGGTGATCACCAACGTGCTGCCCACCGCCCAGACCCTGTTCCAGATCAGCGGTACCAGGTACCCGCTGTTTGGCGGCCGCAACCCCTGAGCCGCCCCGCACAACGCTCAGCACCTGAAAGCGAAGCCATTCGCCTGACCCCAACACACGCCAAAACAACCGCATGGAAACCGACAAGCTCAAACCCGCCGCCCTTGCCGGCCAGCAAGTCCCCGATTCCGACGACGCCGGCGAAGGCCTCGCCGTGGGCGAGATCATCGCCGTGGTCATGGAGCACCGCTGGCTGATTGCCGCCGTCACCTCTGCCTTTATTGTGCTGGGTGGCGCCTACAGCCTTGTGGCCACCCCCGTCTACAAGGCCGACGGCCTGATCCAGGTGGAAGAAAAAAGCACCGGCGGCATGTCGGCGGTGATGAAAGACCTGGGCCCGCTGCTGGGCGACAGCACCACCGTCTCGGCGGAGCAGGAGATCCTGACCTCCCGCATGGTGCTGGGCCGGGTGATCACCAAGCTCAAGCTGGACATCGAAGTGACCCCCAAGACCTTTCCGGTGATTGGCCGCGCTGTGGCCCGCCGCTACAAGGGCGACCAACCCGCCAGCCCCTGGCTGGGCATGAACAGCTACGCCTGGGGCGGTGAAGAGGCCCGCGTGGACGCGCTGGAGGTGCCCCGTGTGGCCCTCGACAAGCCGTTGATGCTGGTGGCAGGGGAGGGCGGCAGCTATACCCTGCTGGACGAGGACGACGACGAAATCCTCAAGGGCCAGGTCGGTGAGCGGGCCAGCGGCAAGAAATACGAAGTTTTCATCGCCAAGCTCCAGGCCAACCCTGGCACCCGCTTCGTGCTGGTCAAGCAGTCCCAGGAGATGGCCATCAAGCAGCTGCGTGAAAATTTCGCCGTCAAGGAGCGCGGCAAAAAGTCCGGCATTCTTGAAGCCAGCCTCAGCGGCCCGAACATCGACAAGATCGTCCTGGTGCTGGACGACATCATGAACACCTACGTGCGGCAAAACGTGGACCAGCGCTCTGCCGAAGCCGAAAAAACCCTCAAGTTCCTCGAGACCCAGCTCCCCGCCCTGAAAAAGGAAATGGACGCCGCCGAGGCCGCTTACAACAACTACCGCCAGTCCCGCGGCTCACTGGACCTCAACCTGGAAACCCAGAGCGTGCTGCAATCGGTGGTCGAGGTGGACAACCAGATCGTGGCCCTGCGCCAGGAGCGCGACGAGCTGCGCCAGAGCTTTACCACCGAACACCCCCGGGTGCAGGCCGTGGACCAGCGCCTGCTGCGCCTCAAGGAGCGTCGCGCCCAGTTTGATGCAGATGTAAACAAGCTGCCCGACACCCAGCAAAAGGTGCTGCAGCTGGCCCGGGATGTGGAAGTCTCCACCACCCTGTATACCAACCTGGTCAACACCTCTCAGCAGCTCAAGGTTTCCAAGGCCGGCACCGTGGGTGACGTGCGCATCGTGGATGCTGCTGCTGCCAGCAAAGAACCGGTGGGCATTAAGAAACCAGCGATCCTGGTGGTGGCCCTGCTGCTGGGCCTGATCGCCAGCCTCGCGCTGGTCTGGATCAAGCGCAGCCTGCGGGTGATGATTGAAGACCCCGAGACCATCGAAACCCAGCTCGGCCTGCCGGTGTACGCCACCATCCCCCACAGCAAGGACGAAGTGGGCATCGTCAAGCGCGCCAAGGGCAACAAGGCGGGCGAGCTGCTGGCGGTGACCAACCCCGAAGACGACGCCATCGAAAGCCTGCGTGGCCTGCGCACCACCATCCACTTTGCGCTGATGGACGCCACCCACAACTCCATTCTGATGACCGGCTCCAGCCCCGGCCTGGGCAAGAGCTTCATCTCCAAAAACCTGGGCGCCGTGCTGGCCCAGAGCGGCCAGCGCATCGTGATTGTGGATGCCGACCTGCGCAAAGGCCACATCAACAAGGAATTCGGCCTGCGCCGGGAGCAGGGCGTTTCGGAATACGTATCCGGCACCGCCAGCCTGGAAGAGATCGTCAAGCCCACCAGCGTGCCCAACCTGTGGGTGGTGACCACTGGCCAGATCCCCCCCAACCCCTCCGAACTGCTGATGCACCTGCGCTTTGAAAGCCTGCTCGAAAAGCTTGGCGAGCAGTTCGACACCCTGATAGTGGATGCGCCGCCGATCCTGGCCGTGTCGGACGCCGCCATCATCGGCCGTCTAACCGGCGCCACCCTGATGGTGGCCCGCGCCGGGCGCCATCCGATCGCCGAGCTGGAGCAGGCAGTAAAGCGCCTCAATCACGCGGGAGTGCAGGTGAAGGGCTTTGTGTTCAATGATCTGGATACGGAGCGGCAGCGCTATCGATACGGGTATAAAGGCTACGTTTATCGATATTCGTATTCGAAGTCTGCGTGATGTGCGGAGTGATTTTTGGTTTAAGTTGGTTGTATAAATAGGTTGGGTTTTTCGTTTTATTTTTCTGGAAAAAGCACATGCTTGAAAATTCTACCATTCTGATTACGGGCGGTACGGGCTCCTTCGGTCACAAGTTTGTTCCCATGACGCTGGAGAAATATAACCCGAAGAAAGTCATCATTTATTCCCGTGATGAGATGAAGCAATGGGAAATGGCTAAGCTTTTTCAGGGCGATTCGCGTGTCCGTTTCTTCATAGGCGACGTGCGTGATCGCGAGCGCCTTTACAGGGCTCTTGATGGTGTTGACTACGTGGTTCATGCCGCAGCTACCAAGATTGTTCCGACGGCTGAATACAACCCCTTCGAGTGCGTTAAAACCAACATCAATGGTGCGATGAACTTGATCGATGCGTGCATCGACAAGCGCGTGAAGCGTGTTGTTGCCCTTTCGACCGACAAGGCGAGCAGCCCGATCAACCTTTACGGTGCGACCAAACTCGCTTCCGACAAGCTTTTCGTGGCGGGTAACTCTTATGCCGGGGGGCATGACACACGGTTTGCCGTGGTGCGCTATGGCAATGTGATGGGCTCTCGCGGCTCCGTCATTCCTTTCTTCCTGTCGATAAAAGACAAAGGTGTTCTGCCGATCACCGACGAGCGCATGACCCGCTTCATGATCACCCTCGAACAAGGTGTCGAGCTCGTCTGGCATGCCTTTGAAGACATGGCTGGCGGTGAGATTTACGTCAAGAAAATTCCGTCGATGAAGGTCACTGATGTTGCGTCTGCCGTGGCTCCGGAGGCCCGCCAGGAAGTCGTGGGGATCCGTCCAGGTGAAAAGCTCCATGAGCAGATGATTGGCGCCGAAGACTCGATGTTCACCTATGAATATCCGGAGCATTTCAAGATTCTGCCGGCGATTCATAACTGGAGCAGTGACCCCTTCCGGATCAAGGACGGCAAGCGAGTGCCGGACGGCTTTGTTTATGCCAGCGATAACAATTCCGAGTGGATGGAAGTTAGCGAGCTGCAAGGCTGGATCGAAGCCAACAAGAGCAAGATCGGAGCGATCTGATGACATTTATTCCCTACGGTCGGCAAGACATTACCGATGAAGATATCAAGGCCGTCTGTGAAGTCCTGCGCTCGGATTTTCTGACTCAAGGGCCCGCAATTGAGAAATTCGAGAAGACCGTAGCGGAATATTGCGGTGCTTCACATGCCGTGGCCATGAACAGCGC
This sequence comes from Zoogloea sp., assembly GCF_028693495.1. GTDB lineage: Bacteria > Pseudomonadota > Gammaproteobacteria > Burkholderiales > Rhodocyclaceae > Zoogloea. Next base: position 33,653 of record NZ_JAQUVG010000012.1, read on the forward strand.
AACCTCCGCCCTGCATGTTGCGTGTCTGGCTCTGGACCTTGGCCCTGGCGATTGGTTGTGGACCAGTCCCAATACGTTTGTCGCATCGGCAAACTGCGCTCTTTACTGCGGCGCGCAGGTGGATTTCGTCGATATCGATCCGGCGACGCACAACATGAGTATCGAACTCCTGGAGCGGAAGCTTCAGGCGGCCGAAAGTGAAGGGCGTCTGCCAAAGATCGTCATCCCTGTGCATTTTGCCGGCGAGCCGTGCGATCTCAAGGCGATCAAAGCCCTCGCGGAGCGCTACCGCTTCAAAGTCATCGATGATGCCTCGCATGCGATCGGCGGCCGTTATGGTGAGTTCGTGATCGGCGGTGCGCCTTATTCCGACATCACCATTTTCAGTTTCCACCCGGTCAAGATCGTGACGACCGGCGAGGGGGGCATGGCCGTCACCAATAACCCGGAACTCGGGGTAAAGCTGGCACGCCTGAGAACCCACGGAATTACCCGCAATCCGGCAGAAATGACCCGTGAGCCGGACGGCCCCTGGTACTACGAACAGATAGGACTCGGCTATAACTATCGCATCACCGACATTCAGGCCGCGCTTGGGGTGAGTCAGCTCGGGCGTCTCGATGCGTACATCCGCCGCCGTCATGAACTGGCCGCCCGTTACGATGAACTCCTTGCCTCGTTGCCGCTGAAGCGTCCAGTCCGGAATCCGGAGAACCTTTCGGGTTTGCATCTTTATGTGATCGTTTTGAACGACCCCAGTCGTCGCAAGCAGGTATTCGAGACCCTTCGCGCCAATGGAATCGGTGTCAATGTGCACTATATTCCCGTGCATCTGCAGCCCTATTACCGCACGCTGGGTTTCAAGCCGGGAGATTTCCCCGCGGCAGAAGCCTACTACGCGGGCGCCGTCAGTCTGCCCATGTTCGCCACACTGACTAATGAGCAACAGGATCGTGTTGTGAGCGTGCTGTCGGACGCCCTCGCATGAAGATCCTTTTCGTCGAGAACCGGGAGAAGACCCTCTTCTGGGAAAAGGTGGCCCTGAGCCTCATGGCCCGGGGCCACCAGATCGGCTGGATTGTGCAGAACCACATCTTCCGCCCCAGGGAGATGCCGGAGGGCACGCCGATTTATATCTTGCCTTACCCCCTCGGCTCCGCGCCCCCCGCCGCTGATGTAGAGGCTTGGGTGCGTGTCCATCATCCGGAAGTCATCACCGACCGGGGCCGAACCTTCTTCGGTGCTGGTGCGGCCCATTACAGTCATTACAAGGCAAAAATCGGCCACGCCTTGAAAGAGTTCCAGCCGGATCTCGTCATTGGCGAATCCACTCTGTTCCATGAGCTCATCACGATAGACCTGTGCCGGGCTGCAGGGCTGATGTACGTGCAACCCATGGGGACACGCTATCCGAGGGGCCGCTTCAGCCTTCTGGCCTATGATACCCAGGTGCCGGCCATCGAGAGCGGCGACTCATGGACCGACGAGCAGGCCGGTGACCTTGCACAGCGTATCGCAAGCGGTACCGAAGTGCCGGCCTATATGCGCGTTCCTGGGCGTGCCGAAAAGATGCGTCGCAAGGCACGTTGGGCAATTAGCCGTAGCCGGATCTGGTGGGCCCGCATCCAGGGCGAACGCTATAACACGCCCTCCATTGCCCGAAAGTACGCGCTGCAAAAAATCGTAGAGCGTAACACTGCACGCTGGTTTGCCATGCAGAAGGTTCCACAAAGCGCGGCCAAAACAATCCTGTATCCGATGCAGTTGCAGCCTGAGTCAAACGTCGATGTGTGGGGTCGGCCCTATTCGGATCAGGTCGAGACGATCCGGGAATTGCTCTCAGCCGCACCGCGCGATTATCAGATCGCAGTCAAGGCCAACCCAAAAGCCAAGTATGAGCTGAATGAAGACCTGTTCGAGCTCGCCAGCAGCGACCCAAGGGTGTGCCTGCTGCCATTCAAGATGGGCATGCCAGAGGCGCTCGCCGCTTGTATTGGCGCGGTCACGGTTACCGGCACTGTTGGGTTCGAGGCGATCTGTGGCAAGGGCAGGGCCATTTCACTGCGTCACCCGATCATCGAAAACGAGTTCCCGGATTTCCATGCCGCGAGTCCGTCGCTGGCGGTAGAACGGCTGATCAGCGAACCGACGGCGGGGGTTGGCAATCTTGACCTTGGTACGCGGCTGATAAAGCGATTCGTGAACCAGACTTTCATCGGCCGCGTGTCTGATCCGTTTTCAGCGCCAGAATGCGTAGAGCCGAAGAATGTAACTTTAGTTGCTGAGGCGCTTTCTCTTGTTTTGAGACGTGATTAGCGATTGAAGGCTTTTGGCATGATTTTTGTAATTTAGTCTTTGGCCTTGTTCTTTACTTTAAAGCGCATATTGAACTAATCATGCTATTTTTTCCAGAGCGTATAGCCTTGGCTGGTGTCTTGGTATATTTGGTGTTGTTTGCCGTAGCACCTCTTGATGTTGTTTTTTTGCCGGCATGGGACTCACTTGCATATATCGGACTATCGTATAGCGCATTTCTTCTTGGCTGTGCTTTTTGGCGCCGCGCTCGTATAGGAGGGATCAGTCGCATAGCCAAAGAGGTAAAGTTAAGCTCGGGCGCATTTTGGACCTATTCAGCGCTCGGTGCGATAGGAATCTCTATCCGTGTTTACGATCGCTATATTAACCGTGGGGCCAGTGCTGTTGAGTCGGCATTGGAGGTCCGCGAGGTTTTAGCTGACGCTTCGGCTGGGCCTTTGGCTTCACTTGGTGCAGTTCTATATCCTTTTTGTTATATCCCTCTCATGCTTATTTGGGGTGGGTTTGTTTATAGAAGTAATAGTAAATTCGCAAAGTGGGTAGCTGTTGTTTTGTTTGTGTTGCCAGCGCTCGATTCATTGCTTTTGCTTTCGCGATCGCAGTTGATTGTTGCTTGCAGCATGATGTATTTCGCAGCGACGTGCGCGCTTTATGAAGGACGGTCGTTTCCACGTCAAATGGGATTGCCTGTGATTGCGGGTGTGCTGGGATTGGTGGGGGTGTCTGTATTTGCTTTCCTGACCCGCCTTGATCAAATGAATATGGATTTGGCTTTTAGTATTCTGAATTCCGTTTACGGATATACGATAAAGCCGAATGAACTTGCCCTGCATTTGATGAGTCAAGGAGATACTCTTGGACAAGTTGTGGCGAGTGTTATGCCGATATTTCAATACTATTTGCACGGGCTTTTTGAGTTCGGCCTTTTGTGGGATAGGCCGGATGGTCAAGAGTTTGGTTATGGTGTTGGGCATTTTGCACCTTATTTGAAAGCGTTGAGTGTGTTCGGCTTGACGGAGAGCTTAAGTACGGAATCTCTTTATTATCGGAGTGGTATTTTTACTACATTCTTCGGTACGTTGTGGATGGATTTTGGCTGGTTTGGCCCTCTGGTGATGCTTTTTTTTGGACTGATTTGTAAATACGTGGCTGAAAAAGCGCGAGGTGGATATTTGCAGGCGTTGCCGATCTATGTTTATTTTTGTGTAGTGATTTTTTTCATGCCGGTTGTTAGTTTTCTCATCAGTGCTCAAGGTATGTATGTGGTTAATACTTTTGTATTGTTTTGGGTTTTGACCGGAAATAGAGTAAGAAGAACTGCAGTTAAGAGGTAATTTTTATGGATTTTTTTACTGGCGTGTGTTTATGAAAAATAGATGTTTAGAGGAGAAAAATTCAGTCTAGAGTTGATGGACGATTTTTATATTAATGACCGATATGTTGAAAAAGATATTCACGCTAATTCTTTTTTTTCTGTTTCCAACGGGGTTGATAAGGCCGGCTCTGAACTTGATGGGCCACTCTGTTCGGTCTGGTGCAAAGGTTGGATTTACTTTTTTCTGGTGTGATTTTTTTGCTCTCGATAGTGATGTGCGTATAGGTCACTTAAATTTTATTGGTGTTTCTAAATTGCTCATACGAAAGGGTGGGCGTGTCGGACATTTGAATACTGTCAAGGGGCCTTTTTCTCTGGTTCTACGCGAGCGCGCAGCTCTTGGGAATAGAAATCGTATTTTAAGAGCGCGTCCTGGAGTTTCCGTAGGGTTTTCTCAGTTAAAGCTGGGTGCCGGGGCGAAGATTACTTCCGATCATCGTATTGATTGCACACAATCGGTTTTATTTGGAGAGCATAGTATTTTAGCTGGAGCAGGTAGTCAGCTTTGGACTCATGGGTATGTTCATGACGTTGAAGGTTCTGGCAGGTATCGCATAGATGGCCGAATTGTTATCGAAAATAATGTTTATATTGGATCGGCTTGTTTGATTTCTATGGGAGTGAGAGTCGCCAAAGGCATTATCGTTGGTGGGGGCACGTCCGTTGCTACTAGCTTAGTTGAGCCGGGGTTATATGTGTCTGCGTCAATTCGACGACTTTCTAGACCCGCTCTGCCTGATCACCGAGACGACTTAAGCCGTGTTGTTGATAAGCGCCTGATCGAAAAAAAAGTCTATATTAAGCGACGCTCTTGATATGCCGAAATTTTTTCGCTTGTTGGCTTATTTTATTTCGTTTGGTTTTGCTCGTGGAAGTTTGTTTATTGCTCCCATAGTCCTAGCAAATCTTCTGTCACCAGCAGATTACGGGACCGTTGAGTTTGTTCAGGCTGTTGCGACTATGGGTGCCACTTTGCTTGGACTGGGCACGGTTGGTGCTGTGCCTTTGGTTGTTGTTCGAAAGGTGAGCTCAGCTTCGCTGAAATCGATTCTGACCCATCAGTTAGTATGTACAGCGTTTTTAGGGTTGTTTGCTGTATTGGGTTTTTATCTCAATCTTTCAAATATTTGGTGGTTGTCTGCTTTAGGTGTTGGCACCATCATGCTCCAGACTCTTTGGAGTGTTACTCTCAAATCTTTGGGGAGGGGGGAAGCCTCATTGCTTGTTGATGCTGGTTTCTGGTCTCTCTTGGCAATGGCTGCGTCTGGTGCGTATTTCTTTTCTTTAGATTTTTCGACGCGATGGATGTGGGTTGTCTGTGCGCTTATTTTTTATTTTTTTATTTTGATAATTAGAACCTTGCGCCAATTTTTATTGGCAGCAAAGGCTGAAGTAGAAGCATCTTATTTTTCAACTCTTCGAACATCCATGCCGCTGATGCTCGGAGCGTTGCTTTCATTTTTGGCTACTACGTCTGGTCGTATTGGGGTTGGGTTTTTGGCGGCTGCTCCACTTATGGCGGAGTACGCCATACTGTTTCGCGCTACCGCAATTCCAATTGTTGCGCATCAAATAATTTTAGTTGCAGGGTTTAGAAAAATATTTGAAATGCCAGAGCAAGAGCTTGAGAAGAAGTTGCCGATTATTGGTGGTGCGGTAATATTCTGTGTGATTGCTTTTTGGGTGGCTAGTGGTTGGCTGGGCTTTCTTTTGGGGCCGGCGTTCCAAAAATCGTTTGCGGCGAATCAGAGGGTTGGGTTGTTGATTTTGGTACAGTGCATTTTATGGTCTGCAATTTCTATTAACGATCTTGTTAATGCAAGAAGGCAGATTTCTATATTTTCTGTTCGCGCATCTGTTGTTTATTTCGCGATGGCCCTACCCTTAGCTTGGTGGGTCTTGATCCAGGGCGAAGTTACTTTGCAAAAATTCGTGCCTATTCACTCTCTGGTTATGGTTTTTTATTTTCTTACTCAAATTTTAGTCATGTGGAGGCACGGTGTTCGATTGATTCGAACTTGGTCTTTGGCTCTTTTAGGCTTTGTTGGACTGTCCGTTTTAACGCAGGCTTTCTAAAAAAATAAGGGTGTGAAAATGTATTTCATTTATAAGGTGTCGTTCAGAACGTGATGTCAGAAAATGTGGAAGTGCTTTGTTCAAAAATCGGTGTACTTTTCTGAGTTTTGGATTTTTATAGTTCCTGAAATTTTGGTCGAGTGATTACTATAATTGGTGTTTCATGGTGAGTCTGGCGATCATCCCCGCAAGAGGGGGAAGCAAGCGAATTTCAAGGAAGAACGTTAAGTTCTTTCTTGGTAAACCAATTGTCAGCTATTCAATTGAGGTTGCCCTCGGTAGTGGTTTGTTCGACGAAGTAATGGTTTCCACCGATGACCCCGAGATTGCCGAGGTCGCTTTGGCCTGCGGCGCCAAGGTGCCATTCATGCGCAGCCCTGAGACAGCGAACGATTTTGCACCGCTCGCAGACGTCATCGAGGAGGTCAAGGAAAAGTATCTGGCCCTGGGGCGAAGCTTTGAGAACATCTGTTGCATCTTGCCGACCGCACCGTTAATTACGGTAGAGAGTCTTCAGAAAGGCTACGAGTTACTGATTGGCAAGGGGGCGGATTCCGTTCGGCCTTTGGTTCGCTTCGGTTATGCGATAGAGAGAGCACTGAAGATGACGGGCGAGGGGCGTGTGGAGATGTTGCACCCGGAACACAAATACACTCGCTCACAGGATCTCGACCCAGCGTTTCACGATGCGGGTCAGTTTTACTGGATGAAGTCTGCTTGTTGTTTGCGTGGTGACAATCGGTTCGGGTTCGAAATATCCGAAGTCGAGGCGCAGGATATCGATACCGAAATCGACTGGAAGATGGCTGAGCTGAAGTACCAGTACTTGAATCAACTAGGGAGGACTTGAAATGGCAATGCAGATCATGCGTATGGGCAACTACTTCGAAGATTTCGAAGTTGGTGCTGAGATTCGTCACGATCTCTCGAAGACTATTTTTGAGAGCGATAACAATCTCTTTTCTTTGCTGACGATGAATCATCATCCGGTTCATATCAATGCGGATTATGCGAGCAAGAACCAGCATGGCCGGGTTCTGGTAGTCGGGACGCTGGTTTTTTCGCTGACGGTTGGCATTACGGTGGCGGACATCAGTGGTAAGGCGATTGCCAACCTCGGTTATGAAAGCGTGGAGCATCTTGCCCCGGTGCATGTGGGCGATACCATTTACGCTTCCACGAAGATCCTTTCTAAGCGCGAGTCGGAGTCCAAGACCGACCGTGGTGTTGTTTCATTCGAGACGACCGGCTTCAATCAGGACGGCGTTGCGGTTATCCGCTTCAGAAGAAGTGCACTCATCAAGAGGAGCTGATCATGGAGCATTCGGAGAAGTATTTGATCCGCAGCTTGATGTTCGTTCCCGCACACAACGAAAAGCTGCTCAACAAGGCATCTACCAGTGACGCTGATGTGTTGTTGCTCGATATAGAGGACTCGGTTCAGCCGGTCGCTAATAAGGCTGTCGCGCGTTCAAATATCAAAGAATATGTATCGGCTGGTCGGTTCAAGGACTACCTTGTTTTTCCGAGAATTAATGACCGTGAAAGCGGACAGCTTTTACGTGATCTTACCGAGCTCACCATTGACGGTGTCGCGGGTTTCATGTGCCCCAAGTCGTGTAAGGGTGAGGACGTCTATTTTATCGACAAGCTGCTCGAGACGATCGAGTATGAAAAAGGTCTTCCCGTTGGGACCTTCAAGCTGATCCCCCTGATTGAAACAGCGGCCGCAGTTTTGAACGCTCAGGATATTTGTACGGCCTCAACAAGAGTCATTGCCATTGCCTTTGGCTGCGAAGACTACATTACCGATCTTCAAGGCATTCATGACGCAGATGGGCAAAGTATCCAGACTGCACGGGCGATGATAGCGATGGCAGCGCGGGCTAACGGCGTGATTCCGATTGATACGGTTCATATCAAGGTGCACGATCTTGTGGATTTGGAGAAGAACCTCATCTACGTTAAGAATCTCGGTTATGAAGGTATGCTGGTATTGAATCCCAAGGAGTTGCCCTTGGTGCATCGGTATTTCACGCCAACTGAAGAAGAAATTCAGAGTGCGGAGACGATGTTGACGCTCGCGAAGAAGGCCATTGAAGAGGGCCGGGGCGTTGCAATGATCGGTACAAAATTCATCGGGCCACCGATGGTGAAGGCTGCAGCAAAAACTCTTGCGAAGGCACGATTGGTGCAGTCCAGGGTCAAGAGCCGGGTCGAATAATACAGCGGAGCCTGTCGCGGCAGGCTCCAGGCATAATGGTTTTGGTTTTGAGAATCGGGGACGAGATGAAGAAGCTGATTATCATGGGCGGTTACGGAAATGGGTCCGTAGTGCAGTCGACTGTCGAAGACATCAACGCGGTTGAAAAACAGTGGGAGTTGCTTGGGTTTTTGAACGACGGCGATTTGACGGAGGTTAACGGGTACCCCGTACTCGGAAAGATCGACAAGGCGACTGTTGACCGTTACCTTGCCGATCCAGATGTTTATTTTTTCTACACGCTGATTTCCGTCAAGCTCAATTATCGTTATCTGTCGAAGTTGACCGACCTCCAGATCCCGGAAGAGCGCTTCGCCACCATTATCCACCCGACCGCCGTTGTGTCGAAGTTTGCCAAGATAGGTTATGGGGTTTGCATCCAGCCGTTCGTCTCTGTCGGTCCCAACACCCGTATCGGAAATCATGTGCAGATTTTCGCCCAGGCGCTCGTCGGGCACGGTGCCAAGCTCGATAATTACAGCTATGTGGCCAACAACGCTTGCATCGGAGCGGATGTCCATTTGAAGGAAGGCGCTTATCTTGGCACGAACGCGACAACGCTTGAGTTTGTTAGCCTCGGTGAGTGGTCCGTGACGGGAATTGGTTCCGTTGTGCTCAAGGATGTGCCGGATTACGCGAAGGTCGTTGGTAGCCCTGCGCGTGTCATCGGCTCGACGAAGTGACGCGATGAAAATTTTGTTCCGGGTCGATGCGGGTGGGAAGGTTGGGTTGGGCCACTTTTATAGGAGTGTCACCCTCGCCAGGAAGCTTCGGGAGGATGGCCACGAAGTCATCTTCTCATTCTTGGAGTCGCCCTTCTGGTCTGCTCGCCTCGAAGCGGGATTTGATTTTCTGGTGAAGCCGCTTCATGAGGCCGAGGCTGAAGAAGCAACCTGTTCATATATCGCGTCACATGATGTCGATATTTATTATGTGGATGCCATCCTTGACTTCAGTTACGGTTTTATCGAGAGACTGCGTGAGATAAGCAAGGTCGTGTTCTATCAGAACATGAGCGCATCAGGCCCCCGCGCGGATGTTTTCATCTATCCGTCCTCAAGAGTCAATCAGGATTTTTTTGGTCAGTTTGATAGTCGGCCAATGGTTTTCCGCGGCCTCGAGTATGTGGTGTTTCATCCAGATATTTCCTTGCTGCCGATGAAGGGGAGGTTTGCCGGCGGTGTGCATAATGTTGCTGTTTCTGCCGGTGGTACGGACCCGCTTGATACCTTGCGTCGCATCTATGGCGTCGTTCGAAATGATATTTTCAAAGCGTATCGGTTCGTGTTTTTCTACGGAAGCGATTATGCATTCAAGAATGCTATTCCTCGGGACCTTCCATCGAATGTCGAATTCCGGGAGTTCGATCATGGGGAAATCCTGAGGGCGGATGTGCTTTTGACGGCATTCGGCGTCAGTACTTACGAGTTTCTTTCTTTGGGGATGCCGGTGATCGCTTATGGCCATCAGGCCAGCAATGCGATTGCCTCTGATGAACTCGCACAGAGTACGGGGGCGCTGATCAGTCTGGGAGAGATCGGGGCCGTGAATCAGGATGGCATTGCGGATGCCTTGCTGCAGCTTTCCCGGCCCGAGTTTCGAGCCGAAATGCTTCAGCGTGCATCCCGTGCAATCGATATGGATGGGGTTCGCCGCGTGGCGGCAGTATTGCAGACAGCTTGTGGCCCACGCTGAGCGCATCAGGCGTTTGTTGGTTGGATACGAAGGCTAGGAGATTGAATAAATGGTCAAAAGTATGGATCAGTACATCGGTAAGGACATCCGTCCTTTTATAATCGCGGAGATGTCGGGCAATCATAACAAGTCCCTTGACCGGGCTCTTGCGATTGTTGACGCTGCGGCTGAAGCCGGAGCGCAGGCCATCAAACTGCAGACATTCACTGCGGATACGATGACGCTCGACATCACCGAGGGTGAATTTACCATCAACGACTCCAAGTCGCTCTGGGCTGGCCAGGCATTGCATTCGCTTTACCAGCAGGCTTATACGCCCTGGGAATGGCATGCCCCTATTTTTGAGCGTGCCAGAGAAAAGGGAGTGCTGTGTTTCAGTTCTCCTTTTGATGAGACCGCCGTTGATTTTCTTGAGACGCTGGATGCGCCCTTTTATAAAATTGCCTCATTTGAGTGTATTGATCTCCCGTTGATCCGCCGAGCTGCGCAGACCGGAAAACCGTTGATCATTTCGACAGGAATGGCAACGATCGCCGAGATCGCTGAGGCGGTTGATACGGCCAGGGCGGCTGGTTGCAAAGAACTGGTATTGCTTAAGTGCACCAGTAACTATCCTGCTTCTCCTGAGAACTCCAATGTCCGGACCATTGCACACATGCGTGATCTGTTCGGTTGTGAAGTGGGGCTGTCGGATCACACGATGGGTATCGGTGCCGCCGTTGCGGCCGTAGCATTTGGTGCGACGGTGATCGAGAAGCACTTTACGCTCGCGAGGGCCGATGGCGGGGTTGATTCGGCATTTTCCCTTGAACCGGCAGAACTGGCCTCCCTGGTGATCGAGACGGAGCGTGCGTGGCAGTCGATTGGAAAGATTATTTACGGACCTACCGCCGCCGAGGAAAAACCCCGCACCCGGCGCCGTTCTCTTTACATCGGCGCCGATCTTGAGCCGGGTGATGTTTTGACGATCGATAATTTGCGTCGTGTCAGGCCTGGACAGGGTCTCCCGCCGAAATTCTATGAAATGTTGTTGGGGCGTCAGGTCAGAAAGGCTGTCAAGAAAGGTACGCCAGTTTCGTGGGATCTGTTCGACTGAGAACAAGAGATCATTGAGTTTTTTTGATACGTGGCACGACGAGTTGCTTCGTCATGCCCTAGCAAGGTGCCGCGGCGCTCTTTGATTGCGATCTGAGGGGGTGTGTCTGTGCTCACATATGAACGGCTGATTGAGTTGTCGCTGGCGGCGGTGGGCTCAGGTAGGGGGCGTATGCATCTGAATCTCCATCCGAGTTATGTGGACCCCTGTCAGCGTTTGTTCAATGCCATAGGAGAACAGAGCTACATCCGACCGCATCGGCATTCAATCGATCCCCGTGTGGAGACTTTGATCGCGGTCCGTGGGTTATTTGGGCTGATTACCTTCGATGATGAAGGTGTGCCGAGTCGGGTCGAGCTTTTCGGCTCCGAGTTGCACGCAGGTGTCGGATGCACTTCCGTTGGCGTGGAGGTTTTTCCTGATGAATGGCATATGGTTGTGGCCCTTGCGCCGCAGTCAGTTGTCTTCGAGGTCAAAGCAGGGCCTTTCGATCCAGCCGGTGCTAAGGAATTTGCGCCTTGGTCACCACCAGAAGGGACGCAGATGGCAGCCGAATTCCTTGAGGAGATGAGGCGATTCGCAAAGCAATCAACAGGTGTTGGTGTGTGATTGACATGACCATTATTGCCTCTGCTTAGGGCAGGTCTTGCCGTGGCGTTTTTTTCGGCTACGTCGGCGCTGATATGTTTTCTTTGAGCGGATTGGAAAAAATGGCTAAGGTTGTGCATTGGGGTAAGTATTACCCTCCAGATATGGGCGGTATTGAAAGCGTCACGAGTAGCGTGGCGCGTGGGGCACAGGCGGCCGGGCATTCGGTCAGTGTCGTGTGCTTTCGCAAGGGCGAAGCGCCGGACGATGGCGCTTCAGATGGCGTGCGTGTGCTGCGGGCACCGATACAGATGCTGAAGGCATCCCAGCCGATGGGGCTTCGGTATTTCCGCTGGCTCCTTGAAGAGGGGCGCGGGGCGGACCTCATTCATCTTCACGCGCCGAATTTGCTTGCCTCCCTGGCTGCAGCGATGCTCGGACGTGGCCCGCGCCTGGTCATTCATTGGCATAGCGACATCGTGGACAAGGGGCTCATCGGTAAGCTGGTAAAGCCATTGGAAGGCGCAATGCTGAGACGTGCGGATCGTATCGTCTGTACCTCGGAGGCTTACGCCAAGGCGTCGCTCCCGTTGGCGCCTTACACCGACAAGATTTCAGTGGTGCCGATTGGCGTTGCTGATGTAGCACCCCCGCGCAGCGAAGATCTAATTCCGGAAGAACTGGCACGGCGTATCAGGGGACGGCGGATCATTTTGGCCATCGGTCGGCTCGTGCCCTACAAGGGTTTTCCAGTGCTGATCGATGCGGCCCCCCATTTTCAGGGCGATGCTGTGGTGGTGATCGTCGGTACGGGGCCGCGAAAGGCTGAGCTTGAAGCTCAGATCAATCAAGGCGGTTTGGCGGACAAAGTAATCTTGGCGGGCCGGCAGGAGGACAGCGCCTTGCGTGCCCTGTTTCGTCAAGCGGCATTATTTTGCCTGCCGTCCGTCGAGCGCTCTGAAGCGTTTGGTGTCGTGTTGATTGAGGCCATGTCTCACGGATTGCCGATCGTGGCCACCCAGATCCCCGGTTCTGGGGTGTCCTGGGTGAATGCCCACGGAGAGAGTGGTATCAATGTGCCAGTGGCAGACCCGAGGGCCTTGGTGGAAGCGTGTAATGAACTGCTGGCTTCCGGCGAGCTGCGTGAAAAATTTGCCCGTGGGGCAAGACTGCGTTTTGAGACTGAGTTCACCGAACAGGTTTCTACCGAACGGATGATGAAGGTGTATTCCGGGTTGCTTGCCGGCTCGTAAAGCGATCGGATCACGGTTCAATCGTTTTCTACTTCAAGGTTCAACGATGTTAATTCCTGTGATTCTCTCCGGCGGTAGCGGTACGCGCATGTGGCCGCTGTCCCGTGCTGCGTACCCCAAGCAGTTTCTCGCTCTTGCAGGCGAAAAGACCATGCTTCAGCAGACGGCGCTGCGCATTCAGGACATGCCTGACCTGGTGGCTCCGATCATCATAAGTAACGCCGAGCAGCGTTTTGTCGTTGCCGAGCAACTGCGGGCGATCAACGTGAAGCCGTCGTCGATTCTGCTGGAGCCGGTTGGTCGCAATACCGCACCGGCTGTTGCGGTGGCAGCCGTTGCAGCGCTCCGGTTGGACCCGAATGCCGTGCTGCTGGTGTGGCCGTCGGATCATGTGATTCTCGATGAAGATAAGCTGCGGTGTTACGTGGAGCGTGCAGCCCAGTTGGCCAAAGATGATTACCTCGTGACTTTCGGGATCAAGCCGGTGTCGCCGCACACGGGATATGGCTACATCCGCCGTGGCAAGGGGCTGGCTGATGGTGCCTATGAGGTAGAGGCTTTTGTCGAGAAGCCGGATCACAAGACTGCGGAGACGTTTCTGGCCGATGGTGGTTACTACTGGAACAGTGGCATCTTCGTTCTGAAGGCGTCGGTGTACCTGGAGGAACTGGCTATCCACCAGCCGGCGATGCTTGAACAGGCACGCCTGGCCGTCAAGTATGCAAAGGAAGACCTAGACTTTGTGCGCCTTGATGAAGCCGCCTTTTCGGTGTGCCCGTCCGAGTCCATCGATTATGCGGTGATGGAGCACACGAGCCGCGCTGCGGTGGTGGAGGCTGCGGATCTTGGCTGGAGCGACGTGGGTTCGTGGTCTGCGCTGTCCGAGGTGGTGGCGCGGGATGAGTCTGGCAATACGCTCACGGGCGACGTGCTGGTCGAGGACGTGCGCGACTGTTACATCCGTGCGGAGAGCCGGATGGTGGCGGCAATCGGCGTCGAGAATCTGGTGATCGTCGAGACGGCCGATGCGACTCTCGTGACCACCAAGGACCGTACCCAGGACGTCAAGAAGATCGTCGAACGCCTCAACGCCGAAGGGCGGGGGGAGTCGGTATTCCATCGCCGCGTGCTGCGCCCGTGGGGCAGTTATGAGGGCATCGATGCGGGCGAGCGCTTCCAGGTGAAGCGCATCGTCGTCAATCCGGGCGCTGCCTTGAGCCTGCAGATGCACTATCACCGGGCGGAGCACTGGATCGTGGTCAAAGGCACGGCCCGCGTGGTGAATGGAGAGCGGGACATTCTGCTGGGCGAGAACCAGTCCACATACATTCCGCTGGGCGAAAGACACCGCCTGGAGAACCCGGGCAAGGTGCCGCTGGAGCTGATCGAGGTGCAGTCCGGCTCTTACCTGGGCGAGGACGACATCGTGCGTTTCGACGATCAATACGGGCGGACGAAGTAGCGCATGTCACGAAAAGTGATTGAATAGTGCGTGCTATGACCGCAATGACAAAAGGAAACCTTTCTTCCTTATGTCATTGCGGGCCATGGCTGGCATGCTCGTGATCGTTTTGCGCTTGTCCCCGCAGGCATTCGTGAATCAGTCTGCCGTTCTGGGTGCAGGTTGGCGATTTGAGCTGCGGTCGCGATCACGTATCACGTAGCCAAACTCTTCTCCCCGACCTCCCGGGTTGTTGCCACGATAGCGGGTTAAGGCCAAGGTGTTTTTGCTGTTGTCCGAGAAGATTGAACTACGGATTTCGATATCCCTCACGTTGGCGGTATTTACCCAGTCGAACCCAACGGCTTCTCCACCTTTGTCAAACCTGAATATGGATTGACTAAATTCGACGCTGCGAACAGCGGCTCGGGCATCGCCTACGCCGAACTGGACCCCCGCAGACGGACAGAGACGGCCTGCCCTGCACCGATCGTTGAAGATAAACCGGTTGTTCGCAAAGGTGCTGCTGCTGAGAAACCTGGCGCCGATGTGCGCAGTCAGATTTGTATCGAACTCGCAGCCTTCAACCCATTGACGGCTGGTGGCTGTGACGGAGCCGTCGAAGAAGAGCCCCCAGGCTTCCTTGGCTGGCGCCGTGGTTTCGCTTTGCCATCCGCATCCGCTGAAGGCGCATTTGGTGAAGCTATGGGATGAACTCTGGATGTAGGCACCGCCTCGATAGCATAGGCTGAAAATGCAGCGGTCCCAACTCCATGCCGGTGCGCCCTGAGGGCCACCGTCATCGATAAATCCCCACCCTCCGCAGCGTTCGATCAGTACAGAACGGAGGAATAGTACCGGCGCAGTGAAGTCGGGGTTGGCGTTGATTGCCCGGTCAGTTATGGCGCGAATCCCATGACGAGAAAAGCGGGTGATACGGATGTGGCTTAGTTCAGCGTGCCACCAACCGAGAACTTCCAGCGCGTCGTGCTCCGGCCCGCCGTTGTCTCCATCGAATCCCAGGTCTCGCATGCCGCCGCCGCGGAAAAACGTCGAACTTATCGGCCCTTTCACCGGGACGCCCCTGATGCG
This sequence comes from Zoogloea sp., assembly GCF_028693495.1. Classification (GTDB taxonomy): domain Bacteria; phylum Pseudomonadota; class Gammaproteobacteria; order Burkholderiales; family Rhodocyclaceae; genus Zoogloea. The sequence goes on from NZ_JAQUVG010000012.1 coordinate 48,848, forward strand.
CAAAAGAGGGCCAGACTGCACTGCGGACTGCAAGACACTTACCTGTTCGCCGTCGCCATAGAAGAGGATAGCTGGCCCACGGGCATTCTCCGGATTGATCATTTCCAGCGTGCGAGAGATCAGATAAACACCTTCGGGGATGTAGATCTGTCCTCCGCTCTTTGTCAGGCGGTTAATTGCCTCTTGAAGCGCATTGGTCGAATCCCTCTTGCCGGATGGGTCCGCGCCAAGATCTTGTATATTGATGACCTTTCTGCTGAGGCGAGTTGTTTGCTCAGTATCCTGACTCAAGGCGAGGCCAGAGAGGCTCCAAAGCGCGGTTCCAAGCAATTTGCCAATGGCGTTTCGACGGTCCATTGCATACCCCCAAGTGTGAGGTAATGATTGTCCAATACTTCGGGGGGAATGTTTTGGTTCTCTTCTTCTGACAATGGTGGGCAGCGGGAGGGCTGGCTCGTTGGTAGAGACAGCTGGGTGTGCTGCGCCGCCTTGCTACTCCACAAGGTGTTTGCCGGCAACTAGGTGTGTTTGCGGACGTGAAGAGCTTCTACGATCCCGATCCGGCAGCGCCGGAAGCGGCGGGCGCCCGGGTGTGGCGGCTGTAATGGGGGCGCGCAGCATGTCCCGTTCCCTGATTTACCTGGTCGCCGGCGCCCGGCCCAACTTCATGAAGATCGCGCCGATCGTGCGTGCCCTGCAGGCGCGGGCCGACCGTTTCGAGTTCCGGATCGTCCACACCGGCCAGCACTACGACCGGGAGATGAGCGATGTCTTCTTCGACGAGCTGGGCATCCCCAAGCCGGATTACCACCTGGAGGCCGGTGGCGGCAGCCACGCCACCCAGACCGCCAAGATCATGGTGGCCTTCGAGGAGATCTGCCAGAAGGCCCGGCCCGACTGCGTGCTGGTGGTGGGCGATGTGAATTCCACCCTGGCCTGCTCCATCGATGCCAAGAAGCTCGACATTCCGGTGGCCCATGTGGAGGCGGG
>NZ_JAQUVG010000109.1 GCF_028693495.1 Zoogloea sp.
TAGCTTTGCCTGGCTGGAGAAAAACAGGCGGCTGTGGAAAAACTGCGAGCGCTGGATCAACACCAGCTTGCAGTTCACCCACTTGGCATTTTTGGTGCTGCTCCTCAAAAGATTGTGAACACGTTCTAAGGGAACGGGTCATCCAGACCGTCCTTAGAGTCTCCGAAAAAGGATAAACTGACGCTTTGATGTATATCCAAGCAAGGAGGCCGTCATGCAAGTCGCCAAATGGGGAAATTCTCTGGCCGTCAGGCTGCCTGCCGCCGTGGTTCAGGCGCTGGAGCTGAAGGAAGGTGAAGAAATCGAGCTGCACGTCGTGGGAGACCGCACGCTGGAGGTCGCCCGCAAGGCGCAGCCTCAGGAGCTGCTCGCTCGCCTGCGTCGGTTGAGAGGCCGGCTGCCTGTAGACTTTCGCTTCGACCGGCTCGAAGCCCATGAAGAAGACCGGGAGCGCTGATGGGCGCTGTCTTCTTCGATACCAACGTCGTGCTCTACCTGCTGTCGGCCGACGAGCACAAGGCCAACGCGGCCGAAGCACTGCTGGCACAGGGTGGCATGGTCAGTGTTCAGGTGCTCAATGAGGCGGCATCAGTCTGCCGGCGCAAGCTAAAGCTACCCTGGTCCGAGGTGCATGAGCTGCTTGATGCCGTAAAGGCGTGCTGCGAGGTGGTGACGCTGTCACTTGCCACCCATGAGAGCGCGCTCCAGCTGGCCGAGCGCGATCAACTCCCACTCTACGATGCCCTCATCTGCGCGTCGGCGCAGGAGGTCGGTGCTGAAGTGCTGTACACCGAAGACCTGCACGATGGGTTGAAACTAGGCCATCTGCAGGTCCGTAACCCCTTTAAGTGACCTCGACATGCGGCTCTCCATTCTCGCTAACGACATCCAGGCCGGAGGGGTGCGAGAATTTGTGGCTCGGCCTCATGTCGACGTTTCGGGCATAATTCATAGAGTCAAGGAGCCGCCATGAAGAAGCAAACCCGAAGCAACAAAGCGCAAGTGGACAGTCCGCTAGTCCGCTCGCTCTCATCTCACGACGAACTGATGGCGGATATGCGCGAGTTCAAAAGGGAGGTCACTGCCAGCCCCTCAGCCGCGCTGGATTTCCTGAAGCGTGCGGGGCTGGTATCGGCCAAGGGCAAGCCCAAGCAGCTCATCCGTGTCTGACGTCTGGGAACTCTACCGCTGGCAGCCTTCGTTTGTCCTGGGCTTTCATGGTACGGACGCGGGTGTGGTCGAGACCGTCGTGCAGTCACCGCTGGACGGCCTCAAGAAGTCTGAAAGCACTACCGAGTGGTTGGGCCATGGGGTTTACTTTTGGGAGCAGGACCCAGGCCGGGCCTTAGACTGGGCCAGCAACGGGAAGACCAAGGGAACGGTGACCAAGCCCGACGTGGTCGGTGCCATCATCGACCTTGGCTACTGCCTGGACCTGACTACCATCTCTGGCCTGGAGGCGGTCAGGCAGGCCTACGAGACTCTGCGCGACTCCTGCACCTTGGCTGGAGTCCCTTTGCCCCGTAATACCGGTGGTGCGGACCGACTAAAGCGTGAGTTGGATTGTGCGGTCATCCAGTCTCTGCACCTCTATCGCAAGGAAAGATGCATGCGTCCCTATGACTCAGTACGGGCGCCGTTCCCTGAGGCCGATGTTCTGTACGATGAATCGGGCTTCAGAGCGAAAAACCACATCCAGGTGTGTGTCATCAACACCGCGCAGTGCATCAAGGGGTACTTCAAACCGATTCCCGGCGCCAAGGGGTGAGACGGTTCGGAACATTGAATTATCATTGTCGGGCTGCCTATGTCCGCGCCTTTCAATGACTCGCTTCTGACCATTCGTTGTGCCGAAGCGCAACTTCACCTGCTTAAAAAGGCGGCAGCAGGTGCGCAAGCCCTTTCTCTCGAACTTCTGACATGCTGCCCTCCCTCCTTGCCAAGGACATCCAGACCGGCCTGAAGCAGTTCCTCGTCACCGCCTTCGAGCCTGCCGACCCCTTCATGCATGGGTTGATGAGCCGCTTCGTAGAGGATGAGGCGGCCTGGCTCAAGGGGCCTTACGTTCAGGTGGGGCTGCCCTTCGTGCCGGGTGCTGCCGGGCGCGCGTTCTTCGCCGGCTTCCAGACCGAGTACCCCGGGTTCAGCCACCAGGAGCAGGCGTGGCAGCGGCTCTCCAGCCTGCACAAGGCAGCCAACACCTTGGTGGCCACCGGCACGGGCAGTGGCAAGACCGAGTGCTTTCTGTATCCGGTGCTCGACCACTGCGCCCGCGCCCGGCAGGCCGGGGAGGGCGGCATCAAGGCGCTGGTCATCTATCCGATGAACGCGCTGGCTGCCGACCAGGCGGGGCGTATTGCGGCGATGGTAGCCGGCGTGCCGGCCTTCGCAGGCTTGCGGGTGGGTCTCTATGTAGGGGGTAACACGGGTAACGCTGGCGAGGGGATGATGATGACGCCGCGCTCGGTCATCACCGACCGGGCCACGCTGCGCAAGCACCCGCCCGACATCCTGCTGACCAACTACAAGATGCTCGACTACCTGATGCTGCGGCCGATGGACCGCGAGCTGTGGGCGTCGAACACGCCGACCACGCTGCGCTATGTGGTGGTCGATGAGCTGCACACCTTCGACGGTGCGCAGGGCACGGACTTGGCCCTGCTGCTGCGCCGCCTGCGGGCGCGCTTGAAGATTGACCCGAAGCACCTGATTTGCGCCGGCACCTCGGCGACGCTCGGCAGCGGCTCGGACACCGGGCCGCTGCGCGAGTACGCCCGGCAAGTGTTCGGGGTGCCGTTCGAGCCCGACTCCGTGGTGGTGGAGAACCGCCAGTCGGTCGGGGTGTTTCTGGAAGACGCGATGGTGGACTTCATGTTCAGCTTCCATCGCGAGTGGCTGGAGGCGTTGGAGCCCGCCCGCTATCGCTCGCCGGAGGCCGCGGTGGCGGCCTGGTTTGGCCTGTTCTTTCCGGATGAGCCCTCGCCGGCGGATGTGAGTGACCGGGCCTGGCGCAAGGCCCTTGGGTCTTTGCTCAAGCGTCACCAGTTGTTCGTGAATCTGCTCAAGCTGCTCAAGGGCGGGGTGGCGAGCTACGACATGCTCACCGAGGCCTTTGCGCGCAACATGCCCAGCGCCAGCAAAGCCGAGATTCGGCAGGTGCTTGACGCCCTGCTGGTGCTGATGGCCTGGGCCTTGCGGGAGGGCAATCAGCCGCTGGTGACCCTGCGTGTGCAGGTGTGGGTGCGCGAGTTGCGCCGCATGGTGGGCAAGCTCGCGGCCGACTCGGAAGAGGTCATGCTGCGCAGCGAACGGGATTTGCCGGGTGAGCGCGACGGGGTGTATCTGCCCATGGTGCAGTGCCGTCAGTGCCGGACCACGGGGTGGATTTCGCGTCTGGTGCAGGGTAGCAGCAAGCTGTCCACGAACCTGGAGGAAATCTATAACACCTGGTTCTCGCGGCGCCCTGAGGCGACGCGCTTCTACGCAGCGCGAAGCATAGGACGCGCACAGGTCGAAGGCATCGAGGAACAGGTATGTGTGAGCTGCGGCAACGTGCAGCAGGGCAAGGAGGCGTGCCTCGCCTGCGGGCACCAAGCCTTGATGCCGGTTTTCCGGGTGACGGCCCAGCAGACTCGCGTGGTCGGCCAGGCGCAATACACCCACCACGACCAGACTTGCCCGGCCTGCGGTGAGCGCGGCGAGCTGCAGCTGCTCGGTGCCCGTAACGCGACGCTGGGTTCGCAGGTGGTGGAAAACAGCTGGGCCAGCCCGTTCAACGACGACAAGAAGCTGATTGCCTTTTCTGATTCGGTGCAGGACGCCGCGCACCGGGCGGGCTTTTTCGGTGCGCGGACTTACATGAACAACGTGCGCACCGCCTGGGCGCACGTGATGGATGAGCTGGGGCTCAAGGCCATGCCCTGGGCGTCTTTCATTCAGCAGGCGCATGCCCAGTTCAATGAGCCCGGTTCGGTGCTGCACATGGAGCCGGCGCGGCTGGTTTCGGAATTCCTCGGTCCGAACATGGCCTGGCAGCACGACTGGTCGGTCGAGCTGCTGCTGAAGAATCATCTGCCCGCCGACAGCCGCTTACCGGCCAAGGTGAAAAAGCGCCTGGTGTGGCAGCTGTTCAGCGACTTGACCTACCTGAGCCAGCGCGGCCGGACGCTGGAGCGTATCGGCAAAGCTGTACTGGCGGTGCCTTGGGCGAGACTCGAACCCCTTGCTGACCGCTTGTCGGTGGTGTTCCGGGAGCAGTACGGCGCGCAGGGTATTGATACCGCCACCGTCGGGCAATGGCTGTGGGGCATGCTGACCCGCATGCGTCAGCGCGGTGGGGTGATGGACCCGGAACTGAGCGTGTATGCGGCCGACGGCAACGTTTTCGCGCTGACCAAGACGGCGGGGCGTGGGGAGTGGCTGCCGGGGATGGGCGCGAACACCCCGCGGCCCATCTTCGTGACGCTCGGCAAGCATACTGACTTCGACAAGCTCGTCGGCTCGGGGCGTCAGACCTGGTATGAGCGCTGGGCGAGCGTGGTGCTCGGTCAGCAGATGCTGCTGGCCAAGGGGATGGCCGCCGACCTGTATGGTGAGGCTATTCGTCTGTTGGTGGCCGATGGCGTACTCATCAAGTCCAGCCACCATTTGGGCGATACGCTGGCCCTCAATCCGGATGCCCTGATGCTGTGTGGCGAAGTGGCCTTCGTGGCAACCGAAGGAAGCAAACGCCGCTTGGCCGTGCCGCGCCAGGATGCCCAACGTCTTGTCGGCATGCCGTGTCTGGATGCCCTGGATGCGCGCTACGAGGCGCTGATTCCGGATGCGGGTGACTGGTGGGCCCAGCGTTTCAGCCACGGCGACTTGCGGCGGGTCATCCCGGCGGAACATACCGGGTTGCTGGAGCGTTCGATGCGTGAGGCGCTGGAGAGCCGCTTCAAGGACAAGCACCCACCGCCTTGGTACGAAAACTTGTTGTCCGCCACGCCGACATTGGAGATGGGCGTGGACATCGGCAGCCTGTCGTCGGTACTGCTGTGTTCGGTGCCGCCGAACCAGGCGAGCTTCCTGCAGCGCGTGGGCCGGGCAGGGCGCCGCGACGGCAATGCGATGACCACCACCCTGGCCGATGGGAACAGCCCGCACGACTTGTACTTCTTCGCCGAGACCGAGGAGATGATGGCCGGCGAGGTGGCGCCGCCGGGTGTCTTCCTGCAGGCCGCCGAGGTGCTGCGCCGGCAGTTGTTCGCCTACTGCATGGACGACTGGGTGGCCGGGCTGGGCAGCCAGAATGCCCTGCCCGACAAGACCTCACAGGCGCTGGATGTGATGGAGGCGAGCAAGCTCGACCGCTTCCCCTATCTGTTCACTGACCATGTGTTGGCCCACGAGGAGCGGCTCTTCAACGGTTTCATGCAACTGCTCGACGGTGATGTGGATGAGGTGGTCCGCACGCGGTTGCTGGATTTCATGGAGGGGCAGGGCGAGACGGACGGCTTGCGTACCCGCTTGATGAAGGCCCTGACCGAGCTGCTGGAGGAGCGGCGTAGCTACAAGAAGCGCAAGGACGAGCTCGACAAGGCGGTCAAGCAGCTTAGGCAGAAACCCCAGGACGAGGCGACCAAAGCGGAAATCGACGAGCTGCTGCGAGAGCGCGACAAGTTTCTCGAGCTCATCAAGGAAATCAACGCTCGCGATTTGCTCGGCACGCTGACCGACTACGGGCTGATTCCCAACTATGCCTTCCCGGAAGCCGGGGTGCAGCTTAAGTCGGTGCTGTGGCGCCGGCGTGGTGTCGATGAGCCAGGCCAGGGCAGTTACGTCACGCTCAACACCCTGAAGTACGAGCGCCCGGCCCAGTCGGCCCTGTCCGAGTTCGCCCCGGAAAACCGCTTCTACGCCAACCAGCGGCGCGTGGAAGTGGACCAAATCAACATGAACCTGGCCAAGGCCGAGGACTGGCGTTTTTGTCCAAGCTGCCACCACATGCAGAACCTGAGTGTGGAGCCGGACGTGCATCCGGTCTGCCCGCGCTGTCATGAGGCAATGTGGGGCGATGCGGCGCAGCGGCGGACCCTGCTGCGTTTCCGCCAGGCGATTGCCAACAGCAACGACTCGGAAGTGCGTATCGACGATAGCGCCGATGACCGGGAGCCCAAGTATTACGTGCGTCAGTTGATGGCGGACTTCCTGCCGGGCAACGTGCGTGAGGCGTGGCAGATTGCATCGGACGCCTTGCCCTTCGGCTTCGAGTTCATCTCGCGGGTAAGCTTCCGCGACGTGAACTTTGGAGAACTCGCCAAGCCGGGTGAGGCCTTCAAGGTGGCAGACAAGGAAGCTGCCCGACCGGGGTTTCGCCTGTGCCGGCACTGCGGAAAGGTGCAGAAGCCGCCCAGGCGCAACGGGGAGACGGCCGAGCAGACCCACAGTTTCGATTGCCCGAAGCATGGTAACAACGACCCCACCAACCTCTTGGAATGCCTTTACCTCTATCGGGAGTTCGAGTCCGAGGCGTTGCGCATTCTGGTGCCCTACACCAAGAACGGGGTGGATGAACGGGTGGTGCAGTCCTTCATGGCGGCGCTGCAACTGGGCCTGAAACGCCGCTTCGGCGGCAAGGTGGACCACCTCCGGATGGTTCAGCAGGACGAGCCGGGCAAAAACGGCGGACCGCGCAAGCACTCCGTGATGTTGTACGACTCGGTGCCAGGGGGCACGGGCTACCTCCACCAATTGTTGGCCCACGACGCCGGCACCCTGGCCGACGTGCTGAGGATGGCCCTCGACGCGGTGACGAACTGCACTTGCAACGCCGACCCGGAGAAGGATGGCTGCTACCGTTGCCTGTACCAGTACCGGCTGGGCCGTAGCATGGAGAAGGTGTCGCGCGATAACGCTAAGGCGGTGCTCGCGGACCTCGCTGGGGCGTTGGGGCAACTGCAGCGGGTGGACACGATTTCGGACATCTTCATCAACCCGAACTTTGACTCGGTGCTGGAGGCCCGTTTCATTGAGAGCCTCAAGCGCCTGAGCGGCGTCGGCGGCCTGCCAATGGTCAAGCTCGTGCAGGACGTGGTCAATGGCAAGGCAGGCTGGGTGCTGGAGGTGGGTAGCCAGCGCTACCGCATTGAGCCGCAGTGTGAGCTGGGCCCGAAGCTCAACCTGAGCACCTGGAGCAAGCCGGACTTCGTCATCTGGCCCTGGTCCGCGACCTCGAAGCGGAAGCCCATAGCGGTGTTCTGCGACGGCTGGACGGACCATCAGAACAGCCTGCGGGAGGATGCCCAGAAGCGCAGCGCCATCGTTTCGAGCGGTCAATGCTGGGTGTGGTCGGTCACGCACGACGATGTGAAAGCGGCGCTCAGTGGCAGCCTCGACCACGACCTGGAGTCGCCCTTGGTCGCGCTCTCCCGTCACGATGGCAGCAAGGCACCGCCGCACATCCCGCGTTCGCAGGAGAAGGCCTTCACCCAGCACGCGGTGGCGCGCCTGCTCGCGTGGCTGGCGACACCGGGCGATGGCAGCACGGACGCCGGCGCGGTCGCGCAGCTGCAGCGCAATGCGCTGTGGCTCGGGTTCTTGATGATTCCCTCGACGCCGGCCGACAAAGCGGTGTGTGATGGTCAGCTTGCTCAGTGGTTGCCCCGCTTGCCCGAGGTGGTCAAGGTGCCCGGCGGCGGATATGCGCCGAGTGTCGGGAGGAACGAGGGACCGTGTGCCTTCATTGGCTGGTGGCCCACGGCCTGGGGCAACCCGAAACCGCCAGAGTCCGATTGGCGTGCCCCGGGCGTCGTGGTGCTGGACGAGGCGGCAGCGGAGAACGCCGAGCAACTCCACCGCGCCTGGCGCCGTTGGCTGCAGCTCTTCAATGCGATGCAGTTCCTTCCCGGCACACTGATGGTCACCGGAAGCGGACTCGATGGCCATGACTATGAGGCACTCCAAGGTAGCGTGGCCGCAGTGGGCACACCGTCTGCCGGCGGGGCAGGTCAGGCGGCCTTGCTGGCGGTCTGGGAGGCGACCCTCCAACAAACCCTGGACGCCATGCGCCCCGGCCTGCGTCGTCTTGCGGAGGTGGGGGCGACAGTGCCCGAGGTGGGGCTGGAGCTCGCCGACGAGAAGGGCAGGGTGCTGGCCGACGCCGAGCTTGCGTGGCCGCCTGAGAAGCTGGTCGTGCTGCGTGACGACCAGGCCGACCTGAGCGAGGCCTGGGCGGCGGCGCAGTGGAAAGTGGTGGAACTGGACGAGGGGCTCGTCACCGCGGGTGGCGTCCCATGGCAGGGCGTGGTGGCGGCCGCGCTTGGCCTGACTCTGGACAATGAGGAAGAACAATGAGCTTCAAGCCGAAGGTCGCACTCGCGCAGGACTTCCTGCTGCAATTGGCTCGGTTGCCGGTATCGGTGCACTCTAAAGTGATGAAATGGGCCATCCAGTTCCAGGTGGACCCGACCAGTTCGAGCATCAACTACGAGAACATCAAGGGAGCGAAAGACCCCAACCTGAAGTCGGTTCGTCTTAACGACGATTGGCGCGGCATCGTGTTCAAGCCTTCGAAGGGGGACGTCTACGTACTTCTGTATGTGGACCACCACGATGCTGCCTATCGCTGGGCAGAGAACCGCAAGCTGACCATCAACCCGGTGACCGGGGCGATGCAGATGGTGATGCTGGAGCACGTAGTCGAGCAGGCGGTCGAGACAGTAGGGCTGGAGCAGGAAGCCCCGAGCGACACGGTCCCTGTGCAGAGTAGCGAATCGGCCGCGGTGCTGCTTTTCAGCGAGCTTTCAGATACCGAACTGATGAGTCTTGGAGTGCCGGCAGAACTGCTTCCTGCCGTGCGGAAAGTCGGCTCCGAGGAAGCGCTCGATGCCTTGCAGTCTCGCTTGCCCGCGGAAGCCTACGAGGGCCTCTTCCTCGTTGTTGCCGGTGATACCGTGAATCAGGTGCTGCAATCACGCGAGACGCGGGTGGACCAGGCCATCGATACCAGCGATTTTGCTGCTGCGCTGGCGACAGCCGAATCTCAGTCCCGCTTTGTTGTGGTCGACGACGAGGCCATGCAGGCCATCATGAATGCGCCGCTGGCCCAGTGGCGAGTCTTCCTGCACCCGACACAGAACAAGCTTGCACGGGGCGACCGCAGTGGTCCGGTGCGGGTGTTGGGTGGCGCCGGAACGGGCAAGACCGTACTCGCGATGCACCGGGCGAGATGGCTGGCGGAGAACCGCGCTCTGGGTGGCAAGAAGGTGCTCTTCACCACCTTCACACGCAACCTTGCCCTCGACATCGAGGAGAACCTGAAGACGCTGTGTAGTGCGGACACCATGTCGAAAATCGAGGTGAAGAACCTCGATGCCTGGGTCAGTGGATTCATGCGGTCGCGTAAGCTCGAGCACCGCATCGTCTATGACCGCAAGCAGGATGGGGCGCTGCAGGCCTGGCAGGTGGCACTGGCTGCCAAGGACCCCACGCTCGACCTGCCCGACAGCTTCTACTCAGATGAACTTGAGCAGGTTGTGTTGGCGCAGGGGCTCACCACGCTAGACCAATACCGAACGGCACGGCGGGTTGGCCGCGGCGTGATTCTGAGTCGCGCCAAGCGTGATGCGGTGTGGCCCGTCTTTGAGGAATACCGCGGGCAACTCGCATCCCGTAAGCTCAAGGAGGTCGATGACGCATACAGGGAAATCGCCGAGATGATTGCGACTGAGCAGGGCTCGGAGCTTGGGTACGCGGCCATCGTCATCGACGAGACCCAGGACTTTGGACCACAGGCCCTGAAGCTGTTTCGGGCGATGATTCCGCACGGGCCGAACGACCTCTTCTTCGTCGGCGACGGTCACCAGCGCATCTACAGCCGCAACCGGGCGGCGATGAGCCGCTGTGGCATCGACATCCGCGGGCGCTCACGCAAGCTCTACCTGAACTATCGCACGACCGACGAAATCCGCCGTCTAGCAGTTTCACTTCTCGAAGGCTGCGAAATCGATGACCTGGATGACGGCCCCGATGAGACCAAACGCTACAAGTCGCTGTCGCACGGTCCGACTCCAGAGGTTCGGAGGACTTCTGGACTAGAGGAGGCCGCTGCGGCTACCATAGACTTCATCGAGAAATGGCGCAGCGAGGAGGGGGAGCGAGACAGCCTATCCTTCTGTGTGGTGACTTACAGCGAAAAGAGCCGGGACTCGCTAGGACAGCAGCTCCAGTCAGTCGGTATCGCGTCGGTGCCTATCACGGCGCAGAGCAATCACCCCGATGTGCGCAATGTCGTCCACCTGGCCACCATGCATCGCGCCAAGGGTTTAGAGTTTGATTGCGTCATCGTCGTGACCCCGGAGAGCTATCTGGGGAACGTCGAGGAAACGTCTTACCAGAGGCGGTTGCTCTACGTGGCGCTAACCAGAGCCAAGCGCGGTGCCGTGTTGTTCGAAGTCTGATAAATGAAATTCCCTCAAGATTAAAAGATATTTATGAAATTCATCCACCTTACCCTATCAGCCGTATTCTTCGTTGGCAACGTGCAGGCCTCGTCCCCTGATGCCTGGCTGGAGCACGACAAGTTAGTGCGTCGAACATGCTTAACGTGAAAGAGCCCGGCCTCTGAACGAGCGAAGTCCTGACCGCAGCAGGTCATCGGAGCGAAGGCGGCCTGAATCAGGCGTGTTGCGGGATGAAGCCGAACTTGGTCAGCGCCTTGATCCAGCGAGGGGCGTTGCGTTGAACGGAAAGCGCTTCATAGTCGGTGGCCGAATCCCGGTAGTGTTGGCCACGGTTGAGCATGAAGAAGATGGTGCGCAGTAGCTTGTGGGCCAGCGCGACGATGGCTCGTTTATGGCCGC
>NZ_JAQUVG010000110.1 GCF_028693495.1 Zoogloea sp.
GGCGGGAGCAGGTGTTGCAAAGCGGTCAAACCGCTTTATAATGCCGCTCCTCTCAAGGGCGTCCTTAGCTCAGCTGGTTAGAGCGCCACGTTGACATCGTGGAGGTCGGCGGTTCGATTCCGTCAGGACGCACCAGAGATCCAGAAACCCGTTCAGTGCCTGTCAGGCCCGGACGGGTTTTGTTTTTTGGGTTTCTCGTGACTTCGCCGGAAAGACGCGGCTGCACGCCCGGAGACTCCCCCTGGGGCCCGTGCCTCAACCTGAAGGGCGTCAGCCGGATGCCGGACGCTCACTGGCGGGCGCCGCTGAATAGACCAGCACCTTGAGCGCCCGGTCCGGCGAGGTGTCCACAAAGGCCGGGGGATTCGGCAGCCGCTGCCCGAAGCTCAGGCCGGGTGCCAGTTCGGCCACCCGATCCTGCAGGAAGTCCGGCCCCAGCTTGGGGGAGTTGAGGCACAGCAGCGCGTGCCCGCCTGGCGCCAGCAGGTCCGGCAGGCGCCGGATCAGGCGGGCATAGTCCTTCTCCGCCACAAAACTGCCCTTCTGGTAGCTGGGTGGATCGAGGATCACCAGATCGTAGCGGCCGCCCCGGGTGATCTTGCCCCAGGAGCTGAAGATGTCGTGGGGCAGGAAGCTCGCCCCGGTGGTGAGTCCGTTGAGCTGGTGGTTGCGTTTGCCGATGGCCAGCGCCCCGTCGCTCATGTCCACATTCACCACCTGCCGAGCGCCCGACTGGAGGGCCGCTACCGAAAATGAACAGGTGTAGGCGAACAGATTCAACACTTTCTGGCCCGGTCGTGCCGCCATCTGCCGGCGCACCCAGCGCCGGCCCTCGGCCATGTCCAGGAAGAAGCCGTGGTTCAGTCCCTTCAGCAGGTGCACCCGGAAGGCCGCGCCTTCCTCGCTGATCACATGAGGATCCGGCACGTGCCCCGCCATCAGGCGTGTTTCTGCCCGGGCTTCGTGGCGATACTGAAAGACCCAGGTGAGTGGAGCGCCCGGTTGAAGCGCTTGCCAGCGTTCAGCCAGGGCGGCATGCACCACCGCCAGGTCGTCGTCACTGACCGGAAGAAAGCTGGTCAGCAGCCATACCGGTGGATAGAAGTCCAGCGTCCAGTGCTCGCATCCCGGATACACCCCGCCCCGCCCGTGGAAAACACGCTGGGCATCTGTGGGCACCGTCATCCGGGCAATGGCGTCAAGGAGTGCTTGCATGGGAAGGCATCGGAGAAAGGGCGCGCAATGTACCAGAAAGCGGGGCGTGGTCCAGGAATCTCCTTCGGCCATCATTGCCAGTGCCTTGATGTGGGTCTGGCCATGAGCTTCAATCCAGAGGATCTGCTCCGCTCTTGTGTGTCCGATGAGGTCACGTATTTTTCAGGGAGGCTTGCCATGCGCCGTTCCACCCCTTTTGTGCTCGGTCTTGTGTTTATCGGTTGCGGTCTGGACGGTGTGGCGGCACCACTGCTCTCGGTGGTGCCGGAAAGCGGAATCGCAAACTCCACGGCGCTTGTTTCCCTGGCCTCCTTTTCGCGTACGGGTGATTTCGACGAGGTGTTTGTCAATAACACCGGAAAGCGGATCTACGACCTGCAGTTCGGCTTCACCAACCTGGATGGAGACGCGGGCGGCACCAACAGCAGTCTGTTCCAGTCCGTGCAGTCTGCGCGTTCCGGCTCCAGCCTCCAGTTCCAGACGATGGATTTCAGTTATGCGGGCGGTGGCAACGGGATTGCGCCCGGTCAGCAGTTCCGCGTCACGGCCTCGGGGTTTGGCAGCATTGGCGCGGGGGGCGGGGCGAGCACCCTGAACGTGACACCGACGGTGGGCGGCACCTCACTCCTCAGCGGCTGGGACAGCGGTCCGTCCAGCAACCGGGTGGACCTCTGGTTCCTGGGAGACGGCTACCGGGGTGCGGATCTGGCGGGGGCATTCCGCACCCATGCCACCTCACTGCTGGATTATCTGTTCGGCAGCAAGACCGAGGCAGGGCAGGCTCCCTTCCGCCGCTACCGCAACTTTTTCAATGTACATATGGTGGATGTGATCTCCAACCAGGTCGGCGCCGACAAGCCCTGGCTCAAGGACCCCGCCGGCAACCCGACAGGCATGGTGGATACGGCCCTGAACGGGTGCTATCTCAGCGTGAACACCGTCACCTGTGCCGAATACACAGGTATCGAGCTGGAGGACTACCGGCTCCTCTATGTGGATCAGGCCAGGGCGGACGCCGTGCTCGACGAGCGGCTGGTGGATGCGGCGCTCCGGGAAATGCGCGTCGTCACCGTGAACGACAGCCGGTATGGGGGCGCGGGTGGCGCTTACGCAGTGTATGCGGGTGGGAATGCCCAGGCCCGGGAGGTGGCCATCCATGAACTCGGGCATGCCTTTGGCCAGCTGGGGGACGAGTACCTGGAGCCAGGGGCCAGCCAGACCTACGCCGGGCCTGAGCCAGCCCCGGTGAATCTGACCGCGGACCCCACCTGTGCCAAGTGGTCGGTCTGGCAGGGGACCGAGAACGTGGGCTGTGAAGCAGGAGGAGAGCGCTTCTACACCTCGGGCATCTATCGCCCAACGCCGGCCTCCAGGATGAGCGACAGCCGCCTGCCCTTCGACCCGATCGGGCGGGAAGCCCTGATTCACCAGATCTACACCTATGTGGATCCCCTGGACCGCTACCTGGACAACACGGCCGTGCTGCGTGACCCGGATACGCTGTGGGTCGATGTGGTGGATCCCGCCGTGATCGATGTGGCCTGGTTTGTGGATGGCATCCTGGCGGGTGGCGCCCGGGGCGAAAGCTTTGATCCGGATCTGCTGGGCTTGGGCGAGGGCGATCATGTGATCACCGCCCGTGCCTTCGATACGGCGATCACCGCGGGCAGCGACGGGCCGGACTGGGTCCGGCGGGACAAGGATCTCCTGACCCAGATCGTGAGCTGGAACATTGTGGTCAGCGGCGTGCCGGAGCCGGCAACCGTCGAACTGCTGCTCGTGTCCCTGCTGGGCTGGGTGGCGACCCGGCGCAGCCCGGCCCGCGCAGCATGAGCCCCTGCGCTGGATCCTGAGATCTGGAGATCGCCCGGGCGCCGCGTGCGTCAGGCAATGCTTTCGACGATGCCGCCCTCGACCCGCAAGGCCGCACCGGTAGTCGCACTGGCTTGGGGCGAGGCGGCGTAGACGCACAGATTGGCCACCTCCTCGGGGCTGGCGAAACGCCGGATCAGGCTCGACGGACGGTTTTCGGCGAGGAACAAGGCCTCCATTTCCTGAGCCGATACACCGCGCTCCTGCGCCATGCCCGCGATGAAGGCGATGGCTCCCTCGGTACGGGTCGGCCCCGGCAGAATGGTGTTGACGGTCACGCCGCTGCCCGCCAGCACCTTGGCGAGGCCCCGTGACAGGCCTTGCAGCGCCGACTTGCTGACGCCGTAATGCACCATCTCGGATGGAATGTTCAGCGCCGACTCGCTCGAGATGAACTGGATCCGTCCCCAGCCCCGCGCCTGCATGCCTTGTGCGTAGTGGCGCGCCAGGCGTACACCGCTCATCACGTTGACCTGGAAGAACGCCTCCCAGTCCGCGTCATCGATGTCGAAGAAGGCCTTTACGCCGTAGATGCCGAGGTTGTTCACCAGAATGTCGGCATCGGGCTCGGCCTCGATCAGTGCCTGGCAGCCGCCGGCCGTACCCAGGTCGCCGACCACGCCACGGGCCTGCCCGCCCGCCCGGGTGCTTCGCAGTTGCGTCAGTGCGGCGTCAACCCGTTCCTGCTCGCGGCCGCAGATGATGACGCTTGCACCGGCGTCGGCCAGACCCCTGGCGATGGCGAAACCAATGCCGCCGGTGGAGCCGGTGATGATGGCGGTCTTGCCGGAAAGATCGATGATCATGGGTAAGTCCTCTTTAAAAGTCAGTCGAATCGGAACGCCGACAACGTGGTTTCCATCACCCTGTCGGTAAAGATGCATTGGCCGGCCCCTTCGCTGGCCGCGCCGGCCACCACCATCAGCGGCAGCAGGTGCTCCTCGGCGCGCGGCGGGTGGCACAGCCGGGCCGACGGGGCCTGCTCCCAGGCGGCCAGAGCCTGCTCGCGCTGCGGCGCTGGGGACTCGATCGTGTGCACCAGCCAGCGGTCGAAGGCGTCGGAAATCGGCCCGAAGCGTGCATCGCCATAGCCGCGCATGTTGTGGAAGCTCATGCCGCTGCCGATGATCAGCACACCTTCATCGCGCAACGGGGCGAGGGCGCGGCCGGCATCCAGGTGTGCCTGTGGGTCCAGGTCATGGCGCAGGGAGAGCTGCACCACCGGGATGTCGGCGTCGGGGAACATCAGCTTGAGCGGGATGAACATGCCATGATCGAAGCCCCGCGCAGGGTCCTGTTGGGCCGGCAGGTGGGCCTGACCGAGCAGGCCCGCAATGTGCGCCGCCAGCTGTGGTTTGCCGGGCGCCGGGTAGAGCAGCTCGTAGGTGTGCGGCGGAAAGCCGTAGTAGTCGTAGAAAAGCTCCGGTTGGCTACCGCTGGTGACGCTGAAGGCCGGCTCCAGCCAGTGCGCCGACACCATCACGATGGCAGTGGGGCGCGCTGGCAACGTGTCCGCCACGTTCTTCAGGAAAGCCGCCATGGCGTTCCAGGCATCGGGCGGGTTCCAGTCCATGAAGAAGCAGGGTCCGGCGCCGTGGGGTACGAACAGGGTGGGCATACGGGTAGTGCTGATGGCCGTCATGGTCATGCTCCACTGGGTGAAATTGTGTGGAAAGAGTATCGCCTGGTGCGCTTGGAACGATAATCCGCCGAATATGGCTTTCACTTCCTACCGAAAGGGAGAAATCAAATGCTCGATCGCGTCACTGGCATGCGCGTCTTTGTGCGTGCCGTCAGCGCCGGCAGCCTGAGCGCGGCTGGGCGGCACTTGGGCATGTCCCCGGCGATGGCCACCAAGCATCTCGATGCACTGGAGGCACGCCTCGGGGTCAAGCTCTTGCATCGCAGCACACGCCGGCTGAGCCTGACCGAGGCCGGCAACGATTATCTGGAGGCGTGCCTGCGCATCCTGCCGGAGATCGATGAAGCGGAAGCCAGCGCCGCCTCGCAACGGATCGAGGCACGCGGGCTGCTGCGCATGAACCTGCCCCTGTCTTTTGGTACGCGCTTCATCGCGCCGCTGTTGCCGGCCTTCAGCCAACGCCATCCGGCGCTGAGGGTCGAGCTGGGGCTGAGCGACAGCGTGGTGGACCTGCTGGACGGCGGCTGGGACATGGCAATCCGCATCGGCCGCCTGGCTGACAGCCCGCTGCAGGCGCGCAAGCTTGGCGACTGTGTGGAAAGGGTGTGGAAAGGGTGTGTGCCGCGCCGAGTTATCTCGACCAGCGCGGCGTTCCCCGCCGCGTGGCCGACCTGGCGCAGCACAACTGCCTGGGCTACACCCTGTCGTCCTGGGCTGGCGGCAAGGTATGGGCGTTCGGCCACGATGGCAGCGTGCGCGTCGCCGTGCATGGGGATCTTGCGGCCAACAATGGCGATGCCCTGCTGGCCGCCGCCGTGGGAGGGCAGGGCGTCATCTATCAACCTGACTTCATCGTCTCGGACGCTGTCAAACGCGGCGAGCTTGTGGTCCTCGAACTGGATCTGCCCACCTATGCGCTGGGCGGCATTTTTGCCGTTTACCCGCCGGACCGCCGCCCGCCGGCCAAGGTGCGGGTGATGATTGACTACCTCGCCGAGCGCTTCGCCCCGCAGCCCTTCGTCTGGCCGCGTCGCTGAACCGGGCTGGAGGGTGGAACTGCGGAGGCCAAGCAAGCGCTCCACCGTCCGACGAGTCGCTCACGCCGATCCTTGCGTTTTCAGAACGCAAGGGTGACCTCACTGACAAGCGCTCTTCTTTTTGATTTCCGGTAGCGGGACCATGAATTGCTGGCCAGGCTGGCTGCAACCCGCATCACAGCAACGGCCTGGCTGCTTGTTCTTGGTAATTGGCCGGTTGTCTTCCGTCAGGACGCCACGCTCCAGCAGGCGTTCGACGAGTTCTACCTTGCTGCCCACCGGGTAATTGCGCCAGATTTCCTGCTTCAACGCAGTCGGTGAACCGCCGCCGTGCAGACTGATGAGCGAGTACCAGCCGCCCTGGTAGGAAGCCGTCAAATCCTCGATGAAGCGCGAAACCTCAATACGCTTGTCGTACGGCACGTCGGGGTTGGCGCGCAGCACTTCGGCCAATGTCGCAGCCGTTGCGGGGTTATGGTCTTCGTCCGGTCCTGGCAGGGCAACGATAAGGCCCCCGGATACTTCATGGGCCAGGCGATGCATGTCGTAAATTTGAGTCGAAAGCAGCAATTTTCCGATATTCGAATAGACCGGTTCCGGCATGAAGGTCTTTGAGTACGGGTCCTGAACTGCATAGACGCTGGCGGCCACGCCGCAGGCGTAGAACCCTTCGGTAATCTTGATGAGTTCCACCATCGGGTCACGCAGGTTCGCCTTCTTGTTGGGGTCGAGGCCATTGGCCTCACACATCAGGACACCGGCCCCGATGAGCAGGTCGCCGAAGCCGGCACGGGCGCCGATGCAACTGTGGCGATGATGCGTTGCATAGTTGTAGGTGACGTTTCCGGAAAACTCCCACTCTCCAGACAGGAAGACACGGTCCCAAG
Source organism: Zoogloea sp. (assembly GCF_028693495.1). Classification (GTDB taxonomy): domain Bacteria; phylum Pseudomonadota; class Gammaproteobacteria; order Burkholderiales; family Rhodocyclaceae; genus Zoogloea. The sequence continues at coordinate 6,654 of NZ_JAQUVG010000110.1, forward strand.
GCACAAACACCTTGTCGAAGATGACCACGCCCGTGGATTGACCGTACTTACGAGAGAACAGCGGCGCGCCATGCTCCGGCTTCTCGCCTGGCCGTCCAGCGGGCCGGGCGACAATCGTGACCCCCGGTGCATCGACCGGCACCGCACAGCAAACGGCAAAGTCCGCATCATCCTCACGCATGTTGCGCGATGGCATGACCAGGAATTCATGCACATATGGCGCGCCAGTCACAATCGCCTTGGTGCCAGTGATGACGATGCCTTTCGCATTGCGTTCGACGATATGAACGTACACGTCCTGATTCAGTTGCTGATTCGGACGCTTGCTGCGGTCCCCCTTGGCATCCGTCATCGCGATACCGATGGTCAGGTCTTCATCCTGGACGTGCTGGAGATACGCAGAAAATTTCGAGGTGTACTCGGTCGAACCCTTGGCGTCGTCAATCTTCGTCACTGCCTGCAAGATGCCACCCAGGGCATCGTGGGCCAGATAGCGTTGGGCACACCCAGTTTCCTGGCAAAGGATACGGACAGCCTCCAGCTTGTTGAGCAAGTCGCCCGCCGACTCGTCGATGTGCAGCATCCGGTTAACAGTTTTGCCAGAGACCGTCTGCTTGGCGAGCATCAGGGGGGCCATGGCCGGGTCATGCGCGAAGTCATAGGTGACGGCCATGGCATTGATACCGGGCTGAAGCGACGGCGCATCAACGACCGACTCAATCAATTGCCCATCCACATAGACCGTGGGTTTGTACTTTTTCAGGGATTCACGAAATTCCTTGCCATCCATCAAGCCGCTGGTATCGGGTGCAGTCATGTTCTTTCCTGTAAAACGATGTTTGTAAATTTGAACAGTGTTTAATTTGTAAAAACAGTGTAAAATTCGAGTTATGGAAAAGTCAACTGCCGTTCGAAAAAATACCGCCAAAAAAAGTGGAACTACCGCCGAATCTCGCGTGATCAGGGAAAGCACGCTTAATCAGGCGCGACGGACCCTGATTCTTGATGCGGCGCGTTCAGCTTTTTTTGAGCTTGGCCTGGATGGTGCGAGCCTGCGAGAAATCGCCAAGCGGGCGGGTTATACGCCCGGCGCCATCTACAGCTACTTCGCCAACCTGGAAGAGATTTATGGCGCTCTGCTTGGTGAGTCCCTGCACCGCCTCAATCAGGTGGTCGAGGCTGCCAAGGCGAGTGGCAAGCCGTCATCGGCGCTTGCATTGCTCCGCGCCAGGGCTGAAGCGTTCTATGTCTTCTACCGAGATAACCCCAAGGAGCTGGAGCTGGGCTTCTACCTGTTTGATGGCATGAAGCCTCGCGGGCTGACACCCGAGCTCAACCAGGAGTTAAACGACCAGTTGATGGGTGCTTTGAAGCCTGTCCAGATTCAGTTGGAAGCTTTGGGCCTGAGTGCCGAAGAGGCCGTTCTTGAGACCTGCGCGGTTTTCGCCCATATCGTGGGCCTCCTGGTGCTGAACAATACGGGGCGTATCCGCCTGTTCAGACAAAATCCGGATGCGCTTTTCGAGCGCTATATGGACTCGCTAATTCGGCGCCTGCCTTCAGCATAGTTGTCAAAAGAGGCCTGTAGCGGGGCCGCTTCTTGCCGATCTCCGGGGCCAGGTCGGCCAGCAGCAAGCTTGCCGACGTGAGGGTGTAGTAGCCTGCGATGCGCTGCTCACCGGTGAGCGCCACGAAACAAGCCGCGACGCGGCGCCGGATGTCCTGGGTGACCTGCTCCCGCAGATACTGGTCGAGCGCAGCGGAACCGCAGCGGAACTCTTCGCGCTCATGGGCCGCATTGAATGGGCAGCGTTGTCGCCCGGACTTCCTTCATCCGGCCATGGCCCGGCCATCTCTTTGAATTGCCGGCCTCGCTGGAAGAAATCGTCTTCGGTTCCCGTTTTGATGCGGGTTACCAAGAATCCATGACCCTCTGTCGCTGCTAGTCCCGGCAATAGCCTTCGCCTTCCTTGACTGTGAGACACGTGGATTTCTCGGCGAGCCATTTCATCCCCGTCGCCTCTCCGTTCGTGGCCACGATGCGTTCCTGTATGCCTTCCCGATCGAAGGAGATGTAATCGGAGTTGGCAGTTCCCTCGAAGGTCCGCTCTTTGTCCAGGTCATGGATGATGACGTCAAACTTGGAGTCTGGTCTTGCAACGAGTTTTAGGTAGGTGCCTTCCGGACCATCCCACGTCCCAGTCCAAGGGTGCGGAGCCGGTTCTGTAGAAGGTTCCGAGGCCAACCTGGCGACCGGGTCCAGTTGTGCGGGAAGAGATGGCTGATCTTGCTTCTGGCACCCAGCAGCGAGGGCCAGTGCGACGACAGCGAGAATGGCGATACGGTAGGGTAGGTGCATGAGAATGTGTCCGTGAAACCTAACTTTGTTTTAGGGCGACTGCCCTGCTGTGTAACATCGGCGCTGCTCCGTAACATCGAACTCCGACCTGCGTCGTAATGCGCTGGCCGCCTGAATGTATGAGGCATGAACTGTGCAAAATAACAGTCATGAGAAGCCATACAAACCAGCACCGCACCGTTACCTGCTGGAATTCGATGTGGAGCGGGCGATGGGAATCGAAAACGTCGAGCAGCCACGATCGGGTGGCCCCGCGATCTCTTTAAGCCACTGAAAGTAAAACAACTTCCTTGCCCGGTGAAGCCGCATCTCAGCTTCCATCGGTCCCCGTATCGGGATCCGATTGGACCAGGTTTGACCGAGCGCTGACCAGACGGTCTAGCTTGGTATGCCCGTCAGGCCACTTCCGCCATCAGACTGATGCGCTGCGCGGTAGCTCGAACTTCCTTCATCCGACCGTGGCCCGGAAGCACCTTCTCCGAGACCGTAACCAGACCCGCCCGCGCCAGCTCATCCACATCGCGCTTGACCGCGCTGCGGTCGCGGTGAAGGCGCTCCGAGATCTGGGTGTTTGAGCCGGGCATCTCCTTGATGGCACGGAACAGGGCCAGCCGCGCCGTGGTGATCAGCTTCACGACGTCCGCCGGGTCCTCGAAACTGATCGTGCTCTCGCTGGGCAGTGCCTCGCCGCGATCCGCTGCGCGTGCCAGCTGTCGGCCTCGCCGGAAGAAATCGTCTTCAGTGCCCGTTTTGATCGTCAGCTTGCTCATTTGCAATCCGCCAGCAAGGCCTTGAGGTCCTTGAGCATCAGGAACATGTGATAGGGATCGGTCGGGCTTGGCTCGAAATCCCAGGACTGATACCACTGCCGCGCCGGCTCGTCCTTGGCATGAACGAGCAGGCAACGAACGCCGGCGATGTCAGCCGCTTGTGCCGTGCGCAGCAGCGCATCCTTCAGCAGCGCCATCCCCAAGCCCTTTCCCTGGTGATCACGATCCACCGCGAGCCGTGCCAGGATCATGACCGGCACAGAATGCCTGGCCAAACCTTTCGTTACGCGTGCGGGAGCATCCTCCGGATCGACGCTTCCGACCGCCAGACTATAGAAGCCCACCACCTCGTTGTCCAGGCAGCAAACGTAGGTTTGGGCACTGTTGGCTTTCTGATTGACGAGCGCATAGCGCTGGATGAACTGGTTGAGTGCCGGCTGGCCACAGTCGAACGTCTCCACCGCGTCCACAGCCGAGAGCTTGCGGACCGGCTCATACGCTGCACTCACCCCAGAACCCCGGGCTCGCTGAGCAGCTTCTTCAGGCGCGGCTTGGCTTGCACGGGGCGATCCAGCGCTTGCTGAAATGCCTGCCACTGGTCATCGCCCAGCACAAAGTGACGCCGATCTGCCAGTGCCTGGCTGGCGGCGGTCACCCCGGCATCCAGCAGGAACTCGCTGAGGTTTTTGTGGCAAGCGCTCGCGGCTTCCTGCAGCAGCTGTTTGACGGCGCTGCTGGCCCGGACATCGATCCGCTCGGTTTTGGAGCGGTTCAAGGCGCTCATGGCAACTCCCCTTATTTTGGAACTACCCTCATCATAGCGTCCGGATGATGTCCCGACAATTCAAGCATGCCCAATGGGGCGTGGTAGAGACGCTGCTTAGAACTTGTCCGTAATTAACCGATAATGCGGCTTTCGTTCTTGCTCGGAGCAGGTGCATGGGAGCCAAGTCGTGGGAAGTGACGGATGCGTTCTGGAGTCGCGTGGAGCCGTTGGTTCCGGCTAGAC
>NZ_JAQUVG010000111.1 GCF_028693495.1 Zoogloea sp.
AATGAACGGTCCAGACGGTGGACATGTTCGCTACCCTGACCGGTAGCCCCTGAGCCTCCAGGCAGGCATTCAAGCGCTGTGCCCGGCTGTTCCAGAGCTCATCGAGCCCGGAGTACAGCGCCTGGACTTGCGGAGTGTCAAGACGCTCGAGGAATTCGGCCATGGCCCCCATCACCTGAGGATGGGCGTTGAAGGTTCCCCTCGCAAAGCAGATGTCTGCCGGCCGGTCCTCCCGAAAGCGCTGCATGAATGCTGCCTTGCCGCAGACCACACCCACGGGCAATCCACCACCGAGGGTCTTGCCGTAGGTCACCAGATCGGCCTGAACCCCAAAGTACGCTTGTGCCCCGCCCGGGGCCAGCCGGAAGCCCATGAACACCTCATCAAAAATCAGCACGATCCCCCGCTCGGAGCACACCCGTCGAAGTGTCTTCAGCCAGGCCGTGTACGCCGTCCGATCAAAAGCGGCTCGCCGGCTGCTGTCCACCAGGGAAGAGTCGCTCGGGGCCGAGCCGTTTGGGTGAAGGGCCTGCAGAGGATTGATCAATACGCAGGCAATATCCGTGCGTCGGGACAGTACCCGCAAGGCGTCCGGGTGCATGTCGTCCAGGGTGTAAGTGTGCCCGGCAGCGAGCGGATTGCCGACGCCCGGCTGCACATCTCCCCACCAGCCGTGGTAGGCACCACAGAAACGTACCAGGTGGCTACGTCCGGTGTGGTAGCGAGCCAGGCGCACGGCCTGCATCACCGCTTCGGTTCCCGACATGTGGAAGGACACTTCGTCGAGCCGGGAAATTTCCTTGAGGCGCCGGACGTTGTAGGCAAGCAAGGGATGATAGGCCCCCAGCACCGGCCCCAACGCCTCGACCCGCTCGGCACCGCGGGTCATGCACTCCTTGTAGAAATCGTAGCCGAACACATTCACCCCGTAGGAGCCGGCCAGGTCGTAAAAGACATTCCCGTCCAGGTCGGTCACCGTCACCCCCCGGGCGGACTGAAGGATGCTGCCCCCCTTCAGATGCTGACGGACCAGGCCGCTGAACTGGAAGGGAACCCGGTAGCGGCTGGTGAACTGGAGGTCCGATACCCCCTCCTGGAGCTCGGCACTCAGGGCTGCACTATGGGCAAACCGGGTCCGGTACAGATCGGCCAGCCGGAAGAAGGCGTCCCGACGACGGGAGGCGATGTCCGGCGGGGCGTCATCGGCCCGAAAGAATGTTCCTTCATCGTATTCATAGAACGGCAGCCAGCGCGCCACCCGCCGGGACATCCTGGCATGTCCGGCCAAAGAACGGTGCTTGCCCTTCGACAGCTCCAGACGCCGCTTGGCCTTCATCACCAGGCCAGGCAGGGCTATGGCCCCCAGGCTGGCCCACATCCATGCATCTTCCACGCGCGATCTCCGCAATCGAAAGATGACTGATTTAACCGACTGCCATTACAGTGCCATGACCGACCCTTCCTATCCGACGCCCTCCTCCACCCGCCACGGCCTGCATCGTCTGATTGAACAGGAGGATCTGAACTTCCTGCTCACCAACCGGTTACCCCGGGCCCTGCTGACTCGTTTCATGGGATGGTTCAGCAAGATTGAACACCCGCTGCTGGTGAAGCTGTCCATCAGGGTCTGGAGGCTGTTTGCCGATCTGGATCTCTCAGAGGCACGCAAGACGGAATTCCGGAGCATCCATGACTGTTTCACCCGGGAACTCAAGGCGGGGACTCGCCCGATTGACCCGGACCCCCGGGTACTGACCAGCCCCTGCGATGCGATCGTGGGTGCCTGCGGGCAGGTGGAGGGCACGACGGTGCTCCAGGCCAAGGATGCCCCCTATCCCCTGATTGATCTTCTGGGGAAGCCCGAGCTGGTGGAACAATACCGGGATGGCAGCTACGTGACCCTGCGCCTGAAGTCCAGCATGTATCACCGCTTCCACGCGCCGGCCGATCTGGAGGTGGAGCACGTCACCTACATTTCCGGAGATGTCTGGAATGTCAATCCGCCCGCCTTGAAGCGGATCGCGGGCCTTTACTGCAAGAATGAGCGGGCTGTCATCCGTACCCGGCTCCGGAAAGAGGGGGCAGTACTGACGCTGGTTCCGGTCGCCGCCATTCTGGTCGCCAGCATCCGTCTTCACTGGCTGAACGTGCTCCTGCACCTTCGCTACAGAGGCCCCCATGAGATGCCGGGTCGGGCCAGCTTCGACAAGGGGCAGGAAATGGGCTGGTTCGAGCACGGTTCCACGATCATCGTTTTTGCGCCCGGGGGCTATCGGCTGGCAGAAGGCCTTGGTAATGGAAGTCCCATCCGGATGGGCGAAGCCCTGCTGGTCAGCCCTGCCCTGTGAATTTTTCAGGAGAACAGGCAAAAAAGGGCAGATACCGGATGGTATCTGCCCTTTGACTGGCGCGCTCGGCAGGATTCGAACCCACGACCCCTTGGTTCGTAGCCAAGTACTCTATCCAACTGAGCTACGAGCGCTTTATTTGTGCCGCCTGAACACCAGCGACCTGTTACTCACAATCAGCTTCCATGCTTGCCTTCATGGGGCCTGCACTTCAGCTCAGGAAGCCGCTTGGAGCGACTTCAATCTTTTGGCGCGCTCGGCAGGATTCGAACCCACGACCCCTTGGTTCGTAGCCAAGTACTCTATCCAACTGAGCTACGAGCGCACTTTTCAGCATCCGACTGGATAAGTCATTGATCGCTCAACAACCCTCACAATCATTAAAACAATTCACACTAAATTTCTCTGGTAATACCTAGTCTGGCAAGACTTGGCGCGCTCGGCAGGATTCGAACCCACGACCCCTTGGTTCGTAGCCAAGTACTCTATCCAACTGAGCTACGAGCGCGTCGAGAGGTCGAGATTATACATAGAGAAAACAAAAATGGAAGGCCGCCGTCAAAAATTTTGATCCTGCGCCGTCGTCCGGTTAAAAATCCTGCCTTCCTGACGGAGCACTGGTTAAGCTCTTGAGCTTGCCCATCTGCTACCGGCTCCCGGATTCAAAGGATCGCCATGCCCACCACTTACCTATGGACGCCGCCCGCTCCACCCTCCCTCGCCGTGGAGGGCATGACCGCCCGATTCCCCGTCCACCGGATCTTCTGTGTCGGGCGCAACTACCCTGCTCACGCGGTGGAGATGGGACGCCCGGTGGACAGGCGGACAGCCCGTCCCTTTTATTTCATCAAGAGCAGCGCTCATCTGGTGGAGAGCGGAGCTGCCATTCCTTATCCGCCGGGCACCGGCGACTTTCATTACGAGACGGAGCTGGTGGTGGCCCTCGGCGCTTCCGGCTTCCGGATCGCACCGACCGACGTCCACACGCTGATTTTCGGCCATGCCTGCGGGCTCGACCTGACCCGGCGGGATCTCCAGTCCGTGGCCAAAGAAGAAGGGAAGCCCTGGGACCTGGGGAAAGATTTCGAGCAGGCCGCCGTATGCGGCCCTCTCCGTCCTCTGCATGGGGACACCCTGCCGGATCGGGGGTCCATCTCCCTGGAGGTCAACGGGGAGCGCCGTCAGTCCTCTGACCTCTCCCGGATGATCTGGACCGTCCGGGAACTGATCGCCGACCTGTCCACCTTCTATCACCTGCAGCCCGGCGATCTGATCTATACCGGCACCCCGGAAGGTGTGGGCCCGCTCCACCCGGGAGACCGGCTTGAGGGGGAGATCGAAGGCGTCGGCCGGGTCCGTCTCTCCATCGACAGTCCAGAGTAAAGGGGATCACCATGCTGGGGGTTGCAGACTACGGCACCTTCGTTGCCTCGGTGATCCTGTTCCTGATGATCCCCGGGCCTGGCAACCTGGTGCTGATCACGTCCACCGGAAAAGGGGGGGTTCCTGGAGGCCTTGGGGCAGCATGCGGGGTGATTCTCGGGGATCAGATCCTCATGTGGCTGGCAGTGGGTGGCGTCGCCACCCTGCTGACAGCCCACCCTCTGGCGCTCGGGACAGTCCAGTGGGTCGGGTCCGCTTATCTGGCCTGGCTGGGTTTCCGGATGCTTTCCGCCAAGCCGGGCGCCAGGCCCATCCTGAATATTCAGCCGCGTCATTACCTGCGGCAGGCCCTGGTCATCACCCTGCTGAATCCAAAGGCCATCATGTTCTACATGGCTTTTTTCCCTCTGTTTGTCGATCCTTCCCGACACCAGGGCATGATCACCTTCGCTTTCATGGCTGCCACGATTGCGGCACTGACCCTGACCTACTGCCTCATTGCGATTACCCTTGTCCGCCTTCTGGCTGCACGACTCCAGGACAATTCACGGATTTCAGGAATCGTCGAGAAGCTGGCGGGCCTTTTTCTGGTCGGGTTCGGGATCCGGCTGGTCAGCGGCCAGTAGGCTTGCCCTGCCCATTCGTTAAAACAGCATCCCCTCACCCGGAATCCTCAAGGAACCCATGACGACATGCGCGCCTACCTTTGCCACGCCTTTGGCCCCCTGGATCAGCATCACGCCGGACAGCTGCCCGACCCGACCCCCGCCGATGATGAAGTCATTGTTCAAGTGGAGGCTGCGGGGGTCAATTACTACGATACGCTGATCGTCCAGGGGCGCTACCAGCTCAAGCCAGGCCTGCCCTTCTCCCCCGGCGGCGAGTTTGCCGGACGGATCAGCGCGATAGGCGCGCAGGTCGAGGGTTTTCAGCTGGGTCAGCGGGTCCTCGCCTTCAATTCCTTCGGCGGCTATGCAGAAAAGGCCCGCGCCAAGGCCCGCCAGGTTTTCCCGCTGCCGGATGAGGTCGCTTCTGATGTGGCCGCCGCCGCCCTGGTCGCCTATGCTACCGCCTGGCATGCCCTCCATGACCGGGCACGCATGCAGCCGGGTGAAACCGTGCTGGTGCTGGGGGCGGCAGGCGGCGTGGGACTGGCTGCCGTGCAGATTGCCCGGGCTGCCGGCTGCCGGGTCATTGCCGCTGCCAGCAGTGACGACAAACTTGCACTGTGCGCCGAGTCTGGGGCTTGTCTGGGGATCAACTACCGGGAGCAGGCTCTTAAGGAGGCCGTCAAGGCAGCCACCGCGGGACGAGGGGCCGATATCGTTGTGGATGTGGTGGGCGACGCCTACACCGAAGCGGCAGTCCGGGCGACTGCCTGGCGGGGGCGGGTGCTGATCATCGGCTTCGCAGCAGGAGAGATTCCCCGCGTACCTGCCAACCTGCTCCTCCTCAAGGGCTGCGATCTGCTTGGGGTCTTCTGGGATGAGTTTCTTCGCCGCGAACCAGAGTCCTGTCATCGGCAGGTGGCTGCCGTCCTGGCGGGTATTGCCGACGGCACCCTGCGCCCTCCCATCCAGGGCCGCTACCCCATAGAACATGCTGGCGAAGCTCTCCGGGTTTTGGCCGAACGCCGTGCCACGGGCAAGCTGCTGATTACGCCCTGACGGCCCACCTGGGAGCGTGTCCTTCCTCTTTCTGTATCCCCGTACCGACCGCGCCACTGCCGCCAGCCGGACAACGCTCCGGTGACTCAATCCCCTGCATCCCCTTCCAAAGGGCGTGGGGGTCAGTGGAGAGGGATAAGGTCTGTCCGAACACCAGCGGTGCGAGAAGGCACAGGCTGGCGACCGTCGTCGCCAGGATCCGGGCGGGCCGATACCAGGCGGGCAGCACATGACGACGCATCGCCCGCAGGTCAAAAAGCAGGTGCAGACAGAAGGCCAGCACCAGCACACCCAGATCGATACCCATGGGGAGCATCAGGGCGAACCAGCCCAGCAGGGCCGGCACGACGCTCCAGCAGAGGAGCACTGAACGGTCACTCCGGCTACCGGAAGGGTGACTGATGGCAATTCCCCAATGCAATGCACCGACAAAAGAAAGGATTACCGCACCGTAGGTCACAAGGGGATGGTGCAGCAGCGGCGCGTGGGCGCCATCCATCAAGACAGACGCGACCGCCAGGCTGACGAAAGGAATCAGTCCTCCCATCACGAGCAGGTAAGCCGTTGATGCCGCGACGGGTGAGTGCTGGGGGTGAAGGTTGGAGAGGTGTGGGTAAGCATTCATGACAAGCCTCCGGTTTTCATGTTTGTCCTGGACAAAAATAGATTAGCACTGGCTGAAAGAAAAACAAACAAACAAATTCATCAACCAATTTTTATAGAAAATATTGATATTTATTAGTTCATGTTTATACGAGAGGCTGTTTTTTAAAAACTTGCGTTGACTTTTGTCTACGTCAAATTAAGGTAGAGGCAGCTTCGGCGTTCCATCCCACAGCGTCGCAGCCTTCTGCTCATCTTCTGGAGCCAGGCCGGCCGCTCACAACAGGCCGGCCTTTTTTTCGGGCCGTTGGCTTGTCCCGCTCGGGGATCGAACAATTCAAAAAGCAGAATTTGCTAATATTCTCTTCTCCGCCCTTCGGGCGCTCACTGAAGAGAACAAACTCATGAAGACTGCCCACGACCTCGTAGTGGCTGCCAAAGCCCGGATCCAGGAAGTTGCCCTCGACGACGCCGAACCAGCAATCCGGGATGCCGATCTCCTGATCGATGTACGTGAAGGAGATGAATTCGCTGCAGGCCACATCCCCGGAGCGATCCTTATTCCCCGCGGCATGCTGGAATTCCGCCTCAGCAATACTCCTGAGCTCTCCACTCGCGATCTTCGGGTGCTGGTTTATTGCAAGACCGGGGGTCGAGCTGCTCTGGCTGCGGCAGCCATGGCCGACATGGGCTATCTGCATGTGCGCTCTCTCGCGGGGGGCTTCGACGCTTGGACTGGGGCGGGCAAGCCGGTTGCCCGCCCTACCCTTCCGTCCTTCGAATAGACTCAGGGAAGGCTGAGTCGCCAGGGTTTACCCTCTTTTCAGGCTTTTACGCAGCACCAGCGAACCCTGCCGGCTCCAGCCTGTCGACTGTTGCCAGACAGCCATGTAAGGTCATGGTTTGTCATGTATCTTTGACTGTTCATGCGGAGCAAGCCAGTGAAGAAGCGTTTGATCGGGGCCCTCATGGCCGTGGCGTTTGCAGGGCCAGCGGCCTCCACCGGAATGGCTGTCGGTAATGTGTCGGCCACAACCGCCGCCCCTCGGCTGGCCCCGACCCAGGAGCAGGCCCAGACTGCCTACCTGAGCGCTCAGTTGCTGGGTCGTTACCATTACAAGTCGGTTCCCCTTGATGACGCGCTGTCTGAAAAAATCTTTGACCGTTATCTGAAGGCGCTGGACCCGGAGCGGCTGTTTTTCACCCAGGCTGACGTGGACAGTTTCGCCGAGGCACGCACCCGTCTGGATGACGCCATTCAGCGGGGCAATCTGGACATACCCTTCCTCATGTTCCAGCGCTTCGAGGCGCGGAGTATCGAACGTCTGACCTACGCCCGCGATCAGCTCCGGAAGGGATTCGATTTCTCGCTTCAGGAAAACTACCCTTACGCCCGGGACAAGGCGCCCTGGCCCAGGGACGATGCTGAAGCCCAGGATCTGTGGCGCAAGCGCGTCAAGAACGACTGGCTGCGTCTCAAGCTGGCAGGCAAGGACGACAAGTCGATTCGCGAGACCCTGGGCAAGCGCTACGACAATTACCTGGCCCGTTCCAGTCGCAACAAGAGTGAGGATGTGTTCTCCATCTTCATGAACGCCTACGCCATGTCCATCGAACCTCACACCAACTACATGGGCCATAGCGCGTCGGACGATTTCGACATCTCGATGCGTCTGTCTCTGGTGGGCATTGGTGCTGTGCTTCAGGAACGGGACGAGTACATCACGATCCGCGAGTTGGTCCCCGGTGGGCCGGCGGCTCGCTCGGGTCGGCTGGCGGTGGGTGACCGGATCGTCGGAGTGGGCCAGGATGACAAGCCGGTTGCCGATGTGGTGGGCTCCCGAGTGGATGAGGTGGTCAAGCTGATCCGCGGTACAAAGGACACTCGTGTGGTCCTGGATGTGCTGCCTGCAGATGCCGGCCCGGATGGCAAGCACAAGCAGATTGTGCTGCTCCGCGACAAGATCAAGCTCGAGGAGCAGGCTGCCAAGAAATCCGTGATCCGCCTTGGCGACGGTGCTTCTGCCCGGAAGATCGGCGTCGTCAGCCTGCCAACCTTCTACGAGGACTTCGAGGGCCGCCGCCGGGGTGACAAGGATTTCCGCAGCGCCAGCCGCGATGTTGCCCGCCTGATCGCCGAATTGAAACAGGAGAAGGTCGAAGGCCTGATCCTGGACCTGCGCAATAACGGTGGGGGATCCCTGAAGGAAGCTGTCGAGCTGACTGGACTGTTCATCGACAAGGGCCCGGTCGTTCAGCAACGTCGGACCGATGGCAAGATCGGCATCGAATCTGATGAAAAGCCCGGTGTCACCTGGGACGGACCGATGGCGGTGATGATCAACCGGGCGTCAGCCTCTGCCTCAGAGATTGTAGCGGCCGCCCTGCAGGATTACGGGCGGGCTCCGATCATCGGTGAGCAAAGTTTTGGCAAGGGCACTGTCCAGACCCTGGTGAATCTCGACGAAGTGGCCCGTAACGACAAGCGCAAGTTTGGTGACGTGAAGCTGACGGTGGCGCAGTTCTTCCGGATCAACGGCGGAACGACCCAGCTCAAGGGGGTCATGCCCGACATCCGCTTTCCCTCCGTGTCCGATCCGGATGAGTTCGGCGAATCCAGTTACGACAACGCCCTGCCCTGGACCACCATCGACTCGGCCAGTTTCAAGCCCGTGGGCAACCTCAGGGACATGGTTCCCGCCCTGCAGAGTCGTCATGCTAGCCGGGTTGCTCGAGACAAGCGCTTCCAGCTGCTGCTGGAGGACGTGGCGGAAGTTCAGCGTCTGAAGGCCAGCCGGCTGATCTCCCTCAATGAAACGGAGCGGCGCAAGGAAAAGGAGGCCAGGGAAGCCCGGCTCAAGGCTCGGGAGAAGCTCGAGGGCAGCGACGGGATTGCCGCCCTGAGGGATGACGGCCTGCAGGCAGGTGAGCGTAGCCTGGCCGCCGATCTGGCTGTCGAGAAGGCCAGAAAGGATGCCAAGGACGTATTGCTGGATGAAGCTGCGCGCATTGTGGCTGATGTGGCCGAGCTGCAGGGAGACAGAACCCAGCTCGTGCTGCGCAATGACAAGAGCCGGCAGGCAACCCAGATCCTTCGCTAAATCTGCAGGCACTGATCCAGCAAACCCAACAGCCGGATCCGTAAAACAAAATGGCGATCCAGGAGATCGCCATTTTGTTGTGCCGGACTTCCCCGGCAAGCCAGGGCAGCGACTTAGCGGTTGACCGCGTCCTTGAGCTTGGAGCCAGCGGAGAACTTGGGCTGCTTGGAGGCAGCGATCTGAATCTCGGCGCCGGTCTGGGGGTTGCGACCGGTACGGGCAGCGCGCTCGCCCACGGCGAAGGTGCCAAAACCGACCAGCGTAACGCTCTCACCCTTGGCCAGGGTCTCGGTGATGAGGTCCATCACGCCGTCCACGGCGCGACCTGCCTCCGCCTTGGTCAGGCCACTCTTGCCAGCCAGCGCATCAATCAGTTCAGTCTTGTTCATAGCTCGTCTTTGGTAGGTGAAAGAAAGGGGTTGATCAGAGAGCCCCATGGGTCGGCCCTGCATTCACTGGCGCAAGCCCTACCCGCAGCCGTTAGCTTACAACGCTCTTTTCCGCCTGTGGCGGCTATCTCTAGGTTTTACGCGGTTCAGGAAAGATTTCTTGGCAAAAAGGAGCTGCTCAACCCTGGCCAAGCTCGCGAACCCGCTCCAGCGCCTCTTCGATGCGGTCGACAGGGATCACGCGCATGCCGGGGATGTCGTTCTTGGGTGCGTTTGCCTTGGGAACCAGGGCGAGGGTAAAGCCAAGCTTGGCAGACTCCTTCAGACGCTCCTGTCCCCGCGGGGCGGGACGGATCTCCCCTGCCAGGCCCACCTCACCGAAAACCACCAGCGCTTTTGGCAGGGGCCTGCTGGTGAGGGAGGACACGATCGCCAACAGCACGGCCAGGTCGGCCGCAGGTTCAGTGATCTTGACGCCGCCTACCGCATTGACGAAAACATCCTGGTCAAAACACACCACACCCGCATGCCGGTGCAGCACGGCCAGTAACATCGCCAGGCGATTCTGCTCCAGGCCCACAGACAGGCGTCGCGGGCTCGGGCTATGAGCCGAGTCCACCAGAGCCTGTATTTCCACAAGGAGCGGGCGCGTACCTTCCTGGGTCACCAGCACGCAGGAGCCGGGTACCTGCTGCCCATGCTGGGACAGGAAGATGGCCGATGGATTCGAAACGCCGCGCAAGCCCTTCTCGGTCATGGCAAACACGCCCAGCTCATTGACGGCTCCGAAGCGGTTCTTGAAGGCGCGGACCAGTCGGAAACTCGAATGAGTGTCCCCCTCGAAATAAAGCACCGTATCAACGATGTGCTCAAGCACCCGCGGGCCGGCCAGGGCACCGTCCTTGGTCACATGGCCGACCAGGATCAGGGTCGTGCCGCTCTGCTTGGCAAAACGCGTCAGCTGGGCTGCGCACTCCCTCACCTGGGCGACGGAGCCTGGTGCAGAGCCCAGGGTCTCTGAATAGATGGTCTGAATGGAGTCGACCACCGCCACTTCGGGACCTACCTCCCGTAGCGTACCCAGGATGCGCTCGAGATTGATCTCCGGCAGCAACTGGAGTCCCCGGGCATCCAGTTGCAGGCGCTGGGCCCTCAGGGCCACCTGTTCGGCAGACTCCTCCCCGCTCACGTACAGCGCGCGCTGGCTCACGGACAAGAGGGCGAGAGCCTGGAGGAGAAGAGTGGATTTGCCAATCCCCGGATCGCCACCGATCA
>NZ_JAQUVG010000112.1 GCF_028693495.1 Zoogloea sp.
ACCCGGCCGCCGATGTCGCACAGCTCACGCCTCGGCTGTGGAAGCAGCACTTCGAAAAGGCTCCGCTGCGCTCGGATATCTCAAGACGCGTGGCGTAGCAACTACGCCGCGGGCTGAACGCTTACGCTTTCATTCTGTCAGCGCTGGTAAATCTGATAGGCGTCCAGCTTTCTGGAAGGTTTGAGGGTGCCGGTGGTGGCATCGTACATGGAGGGCGGCTTGCGGGGCATCATCGAACTGGTGGCGGAGCGATTGACATAGCCATCAGAGGCTGCCTTGAGGGTGTTGGTCCGGTTGTTGTAAGCCGAACCGGAGGGACCGCTGCCCGCCTTGGCCCTGATTCCAGGGGGCGGCGTGTTTCCACAGTTTCCATAGATGTTGCCGCCCGGGTTCAGCAGGCCATTCTGGCCTGGCATGTGAAGCCGGCCGGAGGCGTCCTGACGGGGATAGGCTTGGCGATTGCTGCGGACAGGTTTTTGGGTACAGGGCATTCCACTGGGCCGTTGAAGCTGTTCGGGGCGCCTTCCGGTCTGGCCTGGCGCATAAGCGCCACCGAAGGGTACGGCCGTACTTCCCATCGGGTTCTGACCTCCCAGGTATCCGGGGGGGGCTCCGATAGCAGCACCCGTGCCAGTCAGGACCAGCCCGGTGATCAGAATGAAGGAGGGCAGATGCAGGTTCATGCGCAATTCTCCGCAGGATCGGCGCGATGCCGTATGCAACTGGAGCAGGAACATACCATCGTATGCTCCGGTTGCTGACGAGAAAAAACTTTGATCGACATCAATGAGTGTCCGTGTCATCGATCAAGTCGTCAGGTTACTCGGATAAAGTGACGATCTTTCAGAACTGTCCCACACGACTTTCATGGCTGTCGAGCTATTCAACAACGGCAAGCATGCTTGCCTCGCATTTTACGATCTGGTCGATGAGGAAACGGATCATGCCGTTCAGTGCAACCAATTCCTGATTGTCGATGGAGATCACGGCGCACTGGTGGATCCGGGCGGCAACATGACCTACAACGGTCTCCTCATGGCCATGCAGCGGTTTTTTCCGTCAAGGGGGCTGGATTTTATCTTTGCCACCCATGCCGATCCGGACATCATTGCGTCCCTCAACAAATGGATGGTGACCACCCATTGCAAGGTGATGATCTCCCGCTTGTGGACACGCTTCATCCCCCATTTTACGACCGGGAAGGACTACACCGACCGCATCAAGGGGATTCCGGATGAAGGCATGAACATTCCTCTGGGGGACTGCAAGATCAAGGCTCTTCCTGCGCACTTCATGCACTCAGAGGGCAATTTCCAGTTCTATGATCCGGTATCAAAAATCCTGTTTTCCGGTGATATGGGTGCCTCCCTGGTGGATCACACACAGGCAGCCAGGCCGGTAACCGATTTCGACGATCACGTGGTGACCATGGCTGGTTTCCATCGACGCTATATGATTTCCAACAAGATCTGCCGTTACTGGGTCAACATGGTTCGTCAACTCGACGTGGAGATGATCGTCCCCCAGCATGGTTGCCGTTTTGAGGGCAAGGTGATGGTCAATCGTTTTCTGGACTGGATCGAGAACCTCCAGTGCGGAGTGGATTTGATGACTCAGGACAACTACAGGGCGCCATGATCCTCGGGGTGGACTTGCCAGCAGCCGCTGCCCAGATATGAGCGGCGGCTGTCGTGGGAGCGCTTATTTTACGCTGGCCTTGCTGCGCAGCTCGGCAATATGCTTCTCGATGCGCATCTGCTCAAGGCGCTGTTTAAGTTGAGGTTTTGCTTCGTCCAGGCTGGGTGCCTTGATCGGGCGGACATCTTCCAGCTTGATCACGTGGTAGCCAAAGTCGCTCTTGACCGGGCTGGTGGTGTATTTGCCCTTCTGAAGTTTGGTCATGGCTTCAGAGAAGGGTTTGACGTAGCCCGCCGGATTGCTCCAGCCCAGGTCACCCCCCTTGTCCTTGGATCCCGGATCCTTGGACTGTTTGGCCAGTTCTTCAAACTTCCCACCCTTTCCGAGCTTCTCGATGATCGCCTGGGCTTCCTCTTCCTTTTCGACCAGGATGTGACGGGCCTTGTATTCCTTGTCACCCAGTTGGGCCTTGATCTTGTCGTACTCTGCCTTGATGTCCGCATCGGAAACCGGATGGGTTTTTACATAGTCCTGAATGTAAGAATTGGCCAGTACCGACTGGCGGGCCAGATCGAGCCGGGCTTGGGCCGGCACACCCTTGTCCAGGCCTTTCTTGGTCGCTTCCTGAGATAGCACTTCCAGGGCGATCAGGCGCTCCTTGATGGCACCGCGCATCTGCTCGGAGTCAGGGGTGCCTTGGTTTTTTTGATCAGCGACCATCACGTCCAGGCGGCTCTGGGGGACTGCTGCACCGTTGACCGTTGTGACGTTCTGAGCCAGGGCGGGCAGGGCCACGCAGGCCGCGGCAAGGGTCAGAGCCAGACGGCTCGGAATGTTCTTCATGGGGTTTCCTTGGAGTGACGCGGGGTTGAAATCAGACTTCATCAGGTGTCCGGGCCTGGATGCTCAAGGCATGGATTTCCTTGCGCATCAACTCACCGAGGGCGTCAAAAACGAGACGCTGGCGGGCCAGGGTTTTCTTGCCGGAAAATGCGTCAGAGACAATCAGGAGACGGAAGTGTCCGCCCCCGGAGCGGGCTCCGGCATGGCCGGCATGAAGATGGCTTTCATCCACGAGCTCAAGCCTTGCGGGAGCCAGGCTGGCAAGGCGCAGGCGGATCAGCTCTGCAGTGCTCATTGGGGGAATACTTTTCGAAAGGGTTTGACGGTACAGCGGAGGAACACGCCCGTAGTAGCGTAGGGATCGGATGCAGCCCAGGCTTCGGCATCGGCCAGCGAGGGGAAGTCGGCAATGATCACACTGCCTGTGAAACCTGCTGGACCCGGGTCGTTTGAGTCAATCGCCGGGCAGGGACCGGCCACGATCAGGCGACCGTCGTCATGAAGGGCCTGAAGGCGGGCCAGGTGTTCTGCCCGGACGGCAAGGCGCTGTGCAAGGGAATCCGGGGCATCTTCACCGAGAATGGCGTACAGCATTATTTGGGCTCCTCTTCAATGTAGCGGGAAAGCAGCATGCCCTGGGCCAGTACGAACACGAGCATCAGGCCCATGCCTCCAAACAGCTTGAAATTGACCCAGGCATCTTCGGAAAAATTGTAGGCAACGAACAGATTCAGAAATCCCATGCCAGCGAAGAAAGCAGTCCAGGCGAGGTTGAGTCGGCTCCAGACTGCGTCGGGCAGCCGGAGTTGGGCTTCCATTAGTTTGCGGATGAGGTTCTTGCGCAGGGCCAGCGCGGAAAAAAGCAGCGCCCCAGCAAAGAACCAGTAGAGTACAGTGGGCTTCCACTTGATGAATGTGGGATTTTGAAACAACAGAGTGGCCCCGCCGAAGAGTGTCACGATGATGAGACTGACCCACAGCATGGTATCCACCTGGCGATGGCGAAACCACACCCAGGCGATCTGGGCAACCGTCGCTGCCATGGCCACGGCGGTTGCCATGAAAATACCCGACAACTTGTAGGCGGCAAAAAACAGGAGAATGGGGAACAGGTCAAAAATGAATTTCATTGGCAGGACAGAGGTTGGGAGCGTCGGGGATGAACTGGCGTGGCTCAGGCTGGATCGGGCCGGTTGCGCATGTGATCAGCCAGTCCGACAACAGCTTCCCACAGGCGCGCCCTCACGGGCCCATCGGGAATCTGCTCATCGAAGGCCTGCCGCATGCACATCAGCCACTGATCACGTTCGGCGCTCGTAATGGTAAACGGAAGATGGCGGGCCCGCAGGCGGGGATGACCAAATTCCTGTTCGAAAAGCGGAGGTCCCCCCAGCCAGCCACTCAAGTACTTGAAGAGCTTTTCTTCTGACCCGGAGAGCGCTTCCGGGTGCATTTGACGGACATCCCAGGCCTCGGGCAGGGTGTCCATCAGTTCGTAGAAACGATGTACGAGGCGACGAATGCCTTCAGCTCCTCCAAGAGCAGCATAGGGGGTGCCAGTGTAGTCAGGTGCCATGGATTTCGATATTTCGGGTGCGGCCGCAACGCTGATTGGCTGGCAGAGCAGAATCCATCATCAGGGGACGCGGCAGGTTGAGGTGGGTCATGAGTTGGATGAACTCCTGGCGACTGCGTCCGGCCAGACGGGGATTGCTGCCTTTTTCCTGACCGATGCAGCTGACCCGGGCGCCTTTGTAATCGTGGCCGGGATAGACAAGGGTCTCGTCTGGCAGGGGGAATAAGCGTTCAGTGATGCTGTCGTAAAGCAGGCCCGCATCGCCACCCTGAAAGTCGGTGCGGCCACAGCCGCCAATCAGAAGCGCATCCCCTGTGAATAGCCGGTCCCGCCAGTGAAAGGTTACACAGTTGGAGGTATGCCCTGGTGTAGGTATCACCCGGAGCACTTCATTACCGAACACGATGGTGTCACCATCTTGCAGTAGCCGGTCGGCGCAGTCCACCGCGCAGCCCGCACCAACGGCTGAGCGGGCACCCGTATATTCGCGGAGCCCTGCTGCACCTGTTATGTGATCTGCATGAACGTGAGTATCGAGGACCCAGCCGAGTTGGAGCTCCTGCTCCTGCAGAAAGCTGATATAAGCACCGATATGTTCGCTTACCGGGTCGATGATGACGGCATCTCCAGTGATAGGGTCGGCAAGCAGGTAGGTCAGGGTGCTGCTTGTTTCGTCAAAAAACTGATGAAAGAGGATCATGACGGATGCCTGATTAGGAGTTGATTTCGATTCTAGCTTCAAGTCAGCTCCTTGGCGCAGCTTGCAAGATGATTAAGGCTTCCAGACCGCGGCCTTCCCGGGCGTTCAGAAAAAACTGACCCTGCATGCCTCTGACAATTCTGTCCACGATAGCCAAGCCCAGCCCGGATCCCTTGGTGTTGCTCCGGGCTGACTCCAGCCGGGTAAAGGGACGCTTGACCCGCTCCACTTCCGAAGCCGGGATGCCAGGGCCGCGATCCAGAACGGCGATCGTCGGGAAGCCATCCCTGGTCGCAACTCTGAGCTCAGGTGAATGGCCTGCATATCGGAATGCATTTTCGATCAAGTTGGTGACAGCTCTGCGCAGAACCTGCGGCCTTGCAAGAGCAAAAGTTGGACCGGCACAGTCCAGGGTGAGTTCCTGCCCCCGGCGGGCGTACAGCGTAATCAGTTCGCTTGCCAGTTCGTCAAGGGACAGCGGCTCCAGCGTCTCGCTGCTGTCCTGTTTAGAGAACTCTAGGAACTGACCGATGATCCGGTCCATGTCCTCGATGTCAGACACCATCGCATCCGCATCGGCTTCAGGGGCTCCGCTCATTTCAACTCCCAGGCGCAATCTGGCCAGGGGGGTGCGCAAATCGTGAGATACCCCGGCGAGTATCAGTGCTCGGTCCGCATCAAGCTGTTGCAGATCCCGGGACATCTGATTGAAGGCATGGGCGAGCTCTGCCAGTTCCGCAGGCCCGGACTCACCGAGACGAGGAGGCGTGTCCCCTTTCCCTACCATGTGTGCAGCCTCTGCCAGGGCCTTGAGGGGGCGGTTGAGGCGGGAAACAATGGCGTAGGTGCCCAGCAAGGCAAGACCCAAGGCCGCCAGGCCCCACCACATCCATTCCCGGGCGTGGGGGCGGATGATCCGGGCGCTGGGTAGCATTACCCAGAATTCGGTAGTATCTTCGGGGTCGTCGGAGGGTAGTCGAAAGCTCACCCAGAAACCATTCATGTTTTCCCAGGAGGAAGCAAAGCGGGTTTCCGGACCGAGTTGATGGCGTACCTCAACCGTCAGGGCACGAAGCAACGCGGTGTCTTCCAGGGGTGCAATGGTGTCGTCACGCTCGGCGGGATAAATGCGGATTCCCTCCAGGGTGGCCAGGTCGAGCAGCAGGTCCTTGCGTAGGTCTGGATCGGCGTTCAGTAACGCTGTCCGGGTCAGGTTGATGATGCTGACCACGGTCTGGGCATTCTGGCGAGCCTGACTGGCCTGGTCAAAGTGACTGAAAATGGCAGACCAGACCGCTACGGACGCCAGCATCAGAATCGTGACAACCAAGAAAATGCGCCATTTCAGGGTGCGCGGAGCCTGGAACAGGCGTAAACGATGAAGTGCCAGACCCATAGGCACCAGTTCACTGACCGCTCTTGTTGCCGTCCGGCACGAAGACATAGCCGAAGCCCCAGACCGTCTGGAGGTAGCGGGGTTTGGAGGGGTCGTCCTCGATGAGCTTGCGCAAACGGGATATCTGAACGTCAATAGAACGGTCGAATACGTCGTACTCCCTGCCGCGTGCCAGCTCCATCAGGCGATCCCGGGAAAGGGGCTGGCGGGGGTGCTGGAGCAGCACCTTGAGCAATCCGAATTCGCCTGTGGTCAGAAGAATTTCTTCCCCATTGCGTAGCAGCACCCGACTGCCCAGCTGGACGGTGATCTGGCCAAAATGCACATCTTCATCCTCGGTGGCTGGAGCCCCGGGGGGCGTCTGGGGTTGGCGGCGCAGCACCGCATGGATCCGGGCCACCAGTTCGCGGGGATTGAAGGGTTTGGGCAGGTAGTCGTCAGCCCCCATTTCGAGCCCGATGATGCGGTCCACATCATCCCCTTTGGCCGTGAGCATCACGATAGGGATCCCATTGCTGGTTCCCCGCAGGCGCCGGCAGATGGAAAGGCCATCCTCGCCGGGCAGCATCAGGTCGAGGACCATCAGGTCAAAGTGCTCCCTCAGCAGGACCCGGTCCATTTGTGAAGCATCGTTGACCACCTTGACGTTGAAGCCCTGTTCACCCAAGTAACGCTTCAGGAGTTCTCGCAGGCGGACGTCATCGTCCACCACCAGCACGCGGTAGCTTTCTTTTTCCATAGCCTGAATCCTAGCGGCTTGCCTGTCTCCCGGCTAGCGGGAGGGCCGGCCCGAGGTAATAAAACGTAAGTCTCCTTCGCGGCCTAACATTCCCTTACAAACGCTCATGAAGCTTTGGGTTCAGGCTGCCAGAATCCCGTTCATGGATGGGACGAGGTGCCGGACAATGCCTGTCCGGGTTAGGATTGGGCCATGAGTGACAGGAAACCAGTTACTGGGAATGCAAGGCGCTTTCCCCGCTTCTCCATCGGATTTTTGCTCGTCGGTGCAGTGGCATGGGGATCAGTGCAGGCAGATCCCCGGCTGGGACACGAACGTCTGGCGCCTTTCCTTCGGCAACATGCCATGCCCATTCAGGAGCGGGATGGCCGGGCAGTGCCCGCGGGGCCGGGAGAGTCGGCTGACCGACAAGAGCGTGAGGAGGGGCGCAATGCCCGACGCTGGTCTCCTGAAGAGCGCCGTCAATTGCGCCAGGATGTTCATGAGGCTGGACGCGATGTGTATGGGTTGCAGCCCAGAGGAGCGCGCCATCGTCGTGGGGAGTGAATTCCGATTCCCGCAAGCCCCCGGGGCTCGGGAGCGGTAGAATAATTCCCATATGAAAATTCTTGCCTTGGAAACCTCCACTGACGCAGGCTCCGTTGCCCTGCTGGATGGAGAGCGTGTGGTCGAACGTGCCGTCGTCGGTCGCCCTGGCCATTCTGAAACCCTGTTGCCTGGTATCAGGGCCCTGCTTGAGGAGTGCAGCGTGAGTTTGCAGGCTCTGGATGCCATCGCCTTTGGTGCGGGTCCCGGGGCCTTCACGGGTTTGCGCCTGGCCTGCGGAGCCGCCCAGGGATTAGCTCTGGGGCTGGGTAAATCCGTGATTCCGGTGGGGACACTGCATGCCCTGGCGGCCCAGTGCTTGGCAGAATCCATTTTCGTGGCGGTGGATGCCCGCATGTCAGAAGTGTACTTCGCAGCTTATCGCCGTCAGGGAGGGCGTTTGCTGGAAGTCCAGGCTCCGGCCTGCGCTGCCCCCGACCAGGTACGCCTGCCTGCAGAGGGCCACTGGTTTGGTTGTGGTTCCGCCTTCCGAGTTTACCGGGATACCCTGTTGCCCGTCCTTGCGCCACGACTGGATGGCCTGGACGAGATGCCTGTGCCTATGGCGGCCAGTGTAGCCCGTCTCGCTGGTGAGGCCTTCCTGAGGGGAGAGATGCTGGATCCAGCTCTGGCTGCACCCCTTTACGTGCGCGACAAGGTGGCCTTGACTACCGCTGAGCGCCTGGCCACGGGTGGTAAGGCGTGAGTGACGCGAACACGCTTGACTTCGTGCCCATGGCAGAAGCTGATCTGGAATGGATTGCCGCTCAGGACCGGCTGCTTTATCCCTACCCATGGACCGCGGGCAATTTTGCCGACGCCCTGCAGGCGGGGTACAGCTGCTGGAGTGTGTTCGAAGGTCAGGAGCAAATCGGCTATGCGGTACTGATGATGGTGCTCGACGAAGCCCACATCCTGAACATCAGCGTCATGAAGCCCCATCAGGGGCGGGGCTTGGGACGTCGGTTGCTGGAGCACCTGGCCGAGGTAGCGAGAAGCCGCGGTGGTCGCCAGCTTTTTCTCGAGGTCCGTCCATCCAATCTTCCTGCGCTGGCCCTCTACGACAAGGCCGGGTTCCGTCAGATTGGTCGCCGCAAGGGCTATTACCCGGCTGAAGGCGGCAGGGAAGACGCTCTGGTCATGCAGCTACACCTGTGAGAAAAGGGCAATGAATCAGCGTCGGGATGCAATTCTGCGTGAAATGGGCCTGGCGCCCCTGTGGCGCCTCCGTGCCGTGAGGGGGGCGGAAGAGGGGGTAGTAGCACAAGCCCCTCTGGTGCCGGAGCAGACACCCAATTCCCCCGGACAGCAACAGGATGCCCAGGCTCCGTTGGCGCCAGGGACAACCGATGCATTCGTGTCGCCTCAGCACGAGCCAGCCTTGAGACCCGTAGCGCAGCTTACTCCGGCGTCGCTGCTGGAGACTGCTACAGCAGCCGTCCGAACTTCCGGCGATGTGGCTGGCCTGGGCTGGGAGGCGCTTGAGGCCCGCATCCATTCCTGTTCTGCCTGTGACCTTTGCAAGCGGCGCAAGCGGGCGGTGCCCGGGGTGGGTGACCGGCAAGCAGACTGGCTGTTCGTGGGGGAGGCGCCAGGGGCCGAGGAAGATGAGCGGGGTGAGCCCTTCGTGGGGCAGGCAGGGCGCCTGCTCGACAATATGCTTGCCAGCATTGATTTGCGGCGTGGGCAGGATGTGTACATTGCCAATGCCGTCAAATGCCGTCCCCCCAACAATCGCACTCCGGAGAGTGCCGAGCTGACGGCTTGCTTCCCCTACCTGCAGCGACAGATCCAGATGATCCGACCGCGCCTGATCGTCGCTCTCGGCCGACCGGCGGCTCAGGCCCTGCTCAGTCAGGAGGTCAAGATCGCCGCCGCCCGAGGACGCTTGTTCGACTATTCCGGCATACCGATCGTGGTGACTTATCACCCCGCTTATTTGTTGCGCAATCTTCAGGACAAGGCCAAGGTCTGGGAGGATCTATGCTTTGCCCGGCGTACCATGGCACGACTCAAAACCGATCGGCCGCCGGAGTGATGCGCCGGCCCGTACAAGCCCGTACTTATCTCCCTTCAGGAAGGATCTGCCCGATGCGTTTCAAGCTGCTGCTTTCCCTTGTGCTGTCACTGTTCCTGTTATCTGGCTGCGGCTACAACCAGATTCAGGTCAGCGATGAGCAGGTCAATGCTTCGTGGGCCGAGGTTCTCAACCAGTACAAGCGGCGCGCTGACCTGATCCCAAATCTGGTGCAGGTGGTTCAGGGCTATGCGGCCCATGAGAAGGAGGTGCTGACCCGGGTGACCGAGGCTCGGGCCGGTGTCGCGGGCATGCAGGTGACCCCCGAACTGGTGAATGATCCCCAGGCCATGGCCCGCTTCCAGCAGGCCCAGGGTGAGCTGTCCGGTGCCTTGTCTCGTCTGCTGGTGGTGGCCGAGAACTACCCGAACCTGAAGGCTGATGCCAGTTTTCGGGATCTCCAGGCCCAGCTGGAGGGTACCGAGAATCGCATCAGCGTGGCCCGCAACCGTTATATCCAGGCGGTTCAGGAATACAACGTGTCGGTGCGTACCTTTCCCAACAACCTGACCGCCATGGTAATTGGGGCTCAGCCCAAGGCCAGTTTCACGGTGGACAATGAAAAAGCCATCAGTGAACCACCCAAGCTTGAGTTCTCCCCTACGCCCGCCCGTTGAGTGCTTGACGTACAGGCTGCGGACGCCCGTGTTCAAGTTTCTGCTGGTGATCTGGGTTGCCCTGGCAAGCCCCGCATGGTCCGAGGTTCTCCAGCCTGTTCCTCCCCTGGTAACGCATATCACCGATACTCTTGATCTGTTGCCGCCCGGTACCCGCGATGCACTGGAACACCAGCTGACAACTCTGGAAACGGACAAGGGTGCCCAGGTGGCCGTACTCATTGTGGCGACCACTCGTCCTGAAGCCATCGAGCAATACGCCCTGCGGGTGGCGGAGGTCTGGCGTCTGGGACGGCCAGGCGTGGACGATGGCGTGCTGTTCCTGGTGGCAAGGGATGACCGACGCATGCGGGTCGAGGTAGGACGTGGCCTTGAAGGCGCTCTACCGGACGCCATCGCCAAGCGGATCATTTCCGATGTGGTCACGCCCCATTTCCGCCAAGGCGACTTCGCGGCGGGCGTTGTGGCGGGTGTGGCAGCGCTCGATGTCCGAGGGAGAGGAGAGGGACTGCCGGTGCCCGCAGAAACCTCCGGG
>NZ_JAQUVG010000113.1 GCF_028693495.1 Zoogloea sp.
TGCCATCAGGGCCTGAAAGTCATGCTGATCGTTGTTGACCCCACTCGGGTTGCCCGGCGCCTGAGGGTTCGGGGTGTCGTCCAGGGCGTGGGTTTCCGCCCGTTTGTCTATCGTTTTGCCCGCAGCTTGGGTCTGACTGGCTGGGTACGTAACGATGGGGGCGGAGTCGAGATCGAGATCCAGGGAAGCGAGCCCATCCTGGACGCGTTTACCCAGTGCCTGGCGACGGAAGCGCCGCCGCTGGCCCGGGTGGATTCCATCGAGCCCGAGGTGATTCCCCCGGATCTGGGGCGCAAGGAATTTACGATCCTGCCCAGCGCGGGGGGCGAGATGGCAACGGCCATTGGCCCGGACGTGGGGGTCTGCCGCGCCTGTCTGCACGAGCTCTTTGATCTCCGGGACCGGCGCTGGCGCTATCCCTTCATCAACTGCACCCACTGCGGTCCCCGTTACACCATCACCCGGACCCTGCCCTATGACCGGGCCCGTACCAGCATGGCGGACTTTGTCCAGTGCCCGAGCTGTGATGCCGAGTATCACCACCCGGGTGACCGGCGCTTTCACGCGGAGCCGAACGCCTGCCCTGAATGCGGCCCCCAGCTGCGACTGTTCGAGCCCCATGGGGTGCGTGCTCTCGCGCGGGATCCGGTAACCGCGACCCTCCACCGCCTGCAACTGGGTGAAATCGTCGCCCTGAAAAGCCTGGGTGGGTTCCATCTCGCGTGTGATGCCCGTAACCCCCAGGCGGTGGCCCGCCTGCGCCGGCGCAAGAGCCGACCGGACAAGCCCCTGGCCCTGATGCTGGCCAATACGGTGAGTGCCGCCCGCTGGGTGCACCTGTCCAGCACGGAAACCGAAACCCTCGAAAGTCCCGAGCGTCCCATCGTGCTGCTGGAAAAGCGCGAGGAGTTTGATGCGCTGTTGCCGGGCATTGCGCCCGGGCTGGACGAGGCAGGAGTGATGCTGCCCTACACCCCCCTCCATTACCTGCTCTTCCACGAAGCAGCGGGGCGTCCCGAGGGCACCGCCTGGCTGGACGAGGAGCAGCCTCTGGCCTTGGTGATGACCAGCGCCAACCCGCATGGGGAGCCCCTGGTCAAGGATAACAATGAAGCGTTCCTACGCCTGGCGGACATTGCCGACGTCATCCTCCTCCACGATCGGGACATCGTTGTGCGCTGCGATGATTCGGTGTTGCGGGTGCGGCCGGATCTTCCCGCAGCAACCGGGGATGCGCCCGGTGGAGGCGTGCAGTTCCTGCGTCGGGCCCGTGGCTTCACGCCCCTGGCCCTGCCGCTCCCTGACGATGGCCCGGCGGTGCTGGCAATGGGCGCCCATTTGAAGACCACCCTTTGTCTGACCCGCCGCCATGAGGCCTTCCTGTCCCAGCACATCGGAGGGCTCGATAACCCGGCGGCCTGCGAGGCCCTGGACGCTGCGGTTGAACACCTGCAGACCATTCTCTCGGTCCGTCCGGCGGCGGTGGCCCATGATGCTCATCCCGATTACTACTCCACCCGGGCGGCTCAGGCGATGGCGGAGCGTTTTGACATCCCCGCAGTCCCAGTCCAGCATCATCACGCCCATGTGGCCGCCGTCTGTGCCGAACACCGGCTGACCGAGCCTGTGCTGGCCCTGGCTGCCGATGGGGTCGGCCTGGGTACTGACGGGATGCCCTGGGGGGGCGAACTGCTTTGTGTGGACGGTGCCGGGTTCCGGCGCCTGGGTTACCTGAGTCCGCTTCCCCTGCCTGGGGGAGATCGCGCTGCCCGGGAGCCCTGGCGGATGGCTTGTGCCGTGCTCCATGTCCTTGGCCGGGGAAGTGAGGTGGCAGGGCGCTTTGGTGCAACCCACCCCAATGCGGAGCAGGTGCTCGGCATGTTGCTCAAGGGAACCCGCTGTCCGCCCACGACCAGCCTCGGGCGCTGGTTCGATGGCGCGGCCGGTCTGCTGGGGGTGTGTGAGGTCATGAGTTACGAAGGCCAGGCCGCGATGATGTTGGAGACCCTGGCCCGTCGCTTCGGCGGCTGCCTGCCCCTGCCCGGGGGGTACCACATCGATACCCGGCCCGACAGCGGTCTGTCGGTACTCAACCTCTACCCGCTCCTCAATCAGCTCATGGACGAGGACGATCCGGGACGGGGCGCTGCCCGCTTCCATCAGACCCTGGTGGAGGCGCTCTCCGAGTGGATGGCGGGCATGGCCCACGCTACTGGTCTGCGTACCCTGGTGCTTGCCGGTGGCTGTTTCCATAACCGGCTGCTCTCGGCCGGCTTGCGCCAGCGTCTGGTGGCCCGGGGCTTGAAGGTTTTTGAAGCTCAGCATGTTCCCCCCGGTGACGGCGGCCTGGCCCTCGGGCAGGCCTGGGTCGTGAGGGATCAACTTCGGCGCGGTCTCCTTTGAGCCGGGCCGCTGAAAGGAGTGATCATGTGTCTTGCCATTCCGACCCGAGTGGTCGAGCTGTTGCCCGACCAGCAGGCCCTGGTGGAGCTGGGAGGCGTCCGCAAGGTGGTCTCCCTGGAGTTGGTGGATGGGGTGCAGCCCGGCGACTACGTGATTGTCCATGTGGGCTATGCCTTGACCCGCCTTGATCCGGAAGAGGCTGAGCAGACCCTGGCCCTGATGCGTGAAGCGGGGGTCACCGGGGATGAACCATTCGAGCGTGTCTCATGAAGTACGTGGACGAGTTCCGGGACGGTGGGCTGGCCCGGGGGCTGGCCGGGGCCATCGCCCGGGAGGTCCGGCCCGATCGGCGTTACGCTTTCATGGAGTTCTGCGGTGGCCATACCCATGCCATTTCCCGCTATGGCCTGGCCGATCTCCTGCCGTCCCAGGTGCGCATGATCCATGGCCCCGGGTGCCCGGTATGCGTGTTGCCGGTGGGGCGCATCGATCAGGCGATCGGACTGGCCCTGGATACGGGAGCCATCCTGTGCACTTATGCGGACACTCTGCGGGTGCCCGCCTCCGGAGGTCTGTCCATGCTGAAGGCCCGGGCGCGGGGGGCAGACATCCGGATGATCTACTCGGCGGTCGATGCGCTGACCCTGGCGCAACGGGAGCCGTTGCGCCAGGTCGTATTCTTTGCCATCGGTTTTGAAACCACCACCCCCCCTACGGCCCTGGTGATCCGTCAGGCAGCTCAGCGGAATCTGACCAATTTTTCAGTATTGTGCTGTCACGTACTGACCCCGCCGGCCATCACGGCGATTCTCAAAGCGCCGGAGGGTGGGGAAGGCAATGGGGTCTGCCTCGACGGCTTCATCGGTCCGGCCCATGTGAGCACCATCATTGGCAGCCGGCCTTATCACCGCTTTGCGACCGAGCATCACAAGCCGGTGGTGATTGCTGGTTTTGAGCCTCTGGATGTGATGCAGGCCATCCTGATGCTGGTACGCCAGGTCAACGAGGGGCGGACCGACCTGGAGAACGAGTTCACCCGGGCGGTCTGCGAAGAGGGCAATCTCAAGGCCCAGGCCCTGATGGCCGAGGTGTTCCAGCTCCGGCCGGCGTTTGAATGGCGAGGCCTGGGTGTGTTGCCGGAGTCGGCTCTGGGGATCCGTGATACCTATCGGCAGTTTGATGCGGAGTGGCGTTTCGGCCTGGATTACCGTGCGGTCCCGGATCACCCAGCCTGTGAATGTGGTGCCATCCTGCGGGGTGAGCGGGCCCCTGTGGACTGCAGGCTCTTTGGCACTGTGTGTACGCCGGAAACGCCGATGGGTTCCTGCATGGTGTCGTCGGAAGGGGCCTGTGCCGCCCATTACACCTATGGCCGCATCCGGGATATCCCGGTTGTGGCGGCGTAAAACGGAAAGGCCCTGAATTGATGAAGAGTGACTACATCCGTCCCCTGGATATCCGTCATGGCAGTGTTGACCTCTCCCACGGTGGTGGCGGGCGGGCGATGGTCCAATTGATTGCCGATGTCTTCGCCCGGGCCTTTGACAACCAATGGTTGCGCCAGAGAGATGACGCTGCGGTGTTGCCCGCGCCCGGTCCTGGCGAGCAGCTGGTCATGGCCACCGATGCCCACGTGGTGTCGCCCCTGTTTTTCCCCGGAGGGGATATTGGATCCCTGAGTGTTCACGGCACCGTCAATGATGTGGCTGTCATGGGTGCCCGGCCCTTGTACCTTGCCGCTAGTTTCATCCTTGAGGAGGGGTTTGCGCTGGCCGACCTGCAGCGGATCGTCACCAGCATGGCGGTGGCCGCCCGGGAGGCCGGGGTGCCGGTCGTGACCGGGGATACCAAGGTGGTGGAAAAGGGGAAGGGGGATGGGGTCTTCATCACCACCACCGGCCTGGGGGCGCTGCCGGAGGGGCGCCGGCTGTCCGGTGCCCATGCCCGGCCCGGCGATGCGGTGATCGTTTCGGGCACTCTCGGTGATCATGGCATGGCGATCATGGCCCACCGGGAAAGCCTGGCCTTCGAGTCGGAAATCCGCTCCGACACGGCAGCCCTTCACGGGCTTGCCGCCCGGGCCATGGAAGCAGCGCCGGGTTTGCGTCTGTTGCGGGATCCGACCCGGGGCGGTCTGGCGGCCACCCTCAACGAGATTGCCCACCAGTCTGGTGTGGGCATCGTCCTGGACGAGGCCGCGATTCCCGTCGCCCGTCCGGTGGCGGCCGCCTGTGAATTCCTTGGTCTGGATCCCTTGTACATCGCCAATGAAGGGAAGCTGGTGGCGGTCTGCCCTGCCGAGGAGGCGGAGTCCCTCCTTTCCGCCTTGCGGGCGCATCCTTTGGGAGCGCACGCAGCCCGGGTGGGTGAGGTCATTGCCGACGGGCACCGCTTTGTCCAGATGAGGACGCTCCTGGGAGGCCGGAGGATGGTGGATTGGCTGGCGGGTGAGCAATTGCCCCGTATTTGCTGAAGGGGGTCAGTCGCCTCGTTCCGTGCGTCCTCCGGAGCGGATCTCCCGGCCGCCCCCGCCAGGCCGGTGCCCCTCCCCGTGGCGGGGCAGTTCGCCGAAATGGTGTTCAAAGGGCTGCCGGGGGGCCTCCTGGCGGGGCAGGGGGCGCCCCTGCCGTTCTTGGCTGTCCGGGCGCAGTCCTCTGGAGGGGGCCCAGGCCCCCGGCGGATTCTGGCCGGGAGCTGAGCTGCCTCCTGAAGGGGGCGTGAATTCTGAGCGGGGGGTGCGCTCCCGCCCCGGATGGTCGTCCCGCTGTTCATTCCATCGAGGGCTGTCGAAACGGGGTTCTCGGTGAGGAGGTGGGGCCACTGGATGGGGTGGCGGAGCACGGCGCCAGTGGGGGAGATCGCCATACCAGGGGCTGTGCCGGTAGTGGCGTCCCCAGTAGTCACCGATGAGGAAGCGGATCACCGGCACTCCATAGCTGGGTCCGAACTGGATGACAGGCAAGGGCTCGCCCACCCAGGAAAAACTCAGCAGGCCGCCCCAGGCCCAGCCCCGCAGACCGGTGGGTGTCACCACATCGCACCAGGTATAGCCGGGCAGGCAGCCCATAACCTCCAGTTCCATGCCGGGAAAGAGCAGGGTGACCAGGGGGTAGTCTTCCCCGGGGCCGGCCTGCAGGTGGAGGGGTTCATGGATGTAGGCTGGTCGGGCGCTGGCCGGGGTGCACAGCAGTGCGGCGGCGAGGGGCATGGCCAGGGTCATGGAACGGAGCAGGGTGGAGAGGGGCATGATGTGCTCACCAGTGAGTGAGGGGGAGGGTCAGTCTGGCCGACCCGGTGGGTGTTCAACGCTCCTGAGCCTGGGGGGCCGACATGAGTCTGTAAGCGCAGATTTCCCTCGCAGGCAATGTGGGCGTCCTCTGCAGCAGTAAAGTTGTGCCGTGAGGGGACGTTAACAAGGCCAGCACCTTGGTACGCAAGGAGACTGCCATGAAAATCGCTGCTTCTGAAATGAATCTGGCCTCGAGCCGTGAGTCCTTCCGTGTGACTCAGGTGCGGGAGGAACTGCAGGCCTGGGTTGGGCCTCGCCCACCGCAGCAGCCTGTGTCAGAGGTGCCGCTCCGCCAGGCGGTGGTTGTGTCGGAAGCGGCACGCCAGGCCCTGGCGCTCGACCAGACCGCCTCCGCGGAGGCGGTGGAGAAGAAGGGGGACAGGATCGATCCCAAGATGGAGCTGCTGCGCTCCATCATCGAGTCCCTGACCGGACGACGCATCGAAGTGATGTCGGCAGGGAGCATGGCTGCCAGTGATTCCGAGGAGGTGGCCCGGCTGGCCAGGGAGTCTGCTCAAGCTGGGGCGGCAGGGTTCGGTGTGGAGTATGAGCGCAGCGAGACCCGCATTGAAGCAGAGGCCACCCGCTTCGCTGCCAGTGGACGGATTCGCACCACGGATGGCCGGGAAATCAGCTTTGCGGTGTCTCTGGAAATGAGCCGGATGGAAGTGGAAAGCAGCCAGTTCAGCCTGCGTGCCGGCACGGCCATGAAGGATCCGCTGGTGGTCAACTTCGGTGGCGAGGCTGCGAGCCTGAGCAGCCAGCGTTTCAGTTTCGACCTGCTGGGCAATGGCGAGGAGGTGGATGTGCCAATCCTGGGGCAGGGTAGTGGCTTCCTGGTGCTGGATGCCCAGGAGAGCGGCCGGGTGACTTCAGGACGTCAGCTCTTCGGGCCGGCCAGTGGCGATGGCTTTGCCGATCTGGCCAAACACGACGCGGATGCGAATGGCTGGATTGATGAGGCCGATCCGGTGTTTGACCGGCTGGGTGTGTGGACGCCGGACGCCGCAGGAGGGGGGGCCGTGCTGAGCCTGGAGGAGGCCCGGGTGGGCGCCCTCTACCTGGGGCGGGTCAGTACGGACTTCAGCCTGAAGGACGGTGCCGAGCTGGGCGCCGTGCGCAGCACCGGCATCTATGCCCGGGAAGATGGTTCCGTGGGCACCCTCCAGCACGTGGATCTGGCGGTTTGAGTCCTGGTCAGGCGGGCGCGCCGATCTTTGCCTTGAACGCGTCGGGGATCAGGGCTGCCTTCTTGGCGCTGTAGTCGAAGAACAGGATGCCCAGCTTGCCCCGGGCGACTTCCCGGCCTGTGGCCTTGTCGGCCATCTGCCACATCAGATCGAACCCATATTTGTTGAAATCGGCCGGTGCCATGGAGAAGACCATCACCTCTCCGTGAAAGGCTTCAGACTTGTATTGCAGTGCCGCGTCGGCAATGACGATGCCCACCCCTTCCACATCCAGCTCGTCGTAGCCGAGGGCGCGGAAATAGCGTACCCGGGCCTCGGAGAGCAGCCCGAGCAAGGCCGAGTTGTCCAGGTGCTGAGCCTTGTTGATGTGGGTGATGTAGATGGGCACCTCAGTGGCGAAGGCGAAGTGTTCGGGCAGGTGGATCTGGATGCGGGCCATGCTGGTTTGAGTAAGAGTGGTTGAGTGGATGGATTATCGCAGCCTCTCCCCTGGCCCGGTATGGCGTTTGCTCCCTGGGGCGTCGCCGGGCAGAATGAGCTGCCTGTCCCGACCGGAGTCCCTGCGTGGAGCGTTTCACCATTTCCCTTGACGAGAACCTGGCCCGCGAGTTTGACGCGCTGATTGCCGCCCGGGGCTACTCCAACCGCTCGGAGGCGGTGCGGGACATCCTGCGTGCCCAGATCGAGTCGAACCGGCTGACCCGGGAGGAGGCCCCCCACTGCATCGCCAACCTGTCCTACGTCTACAACCATCATGAACGGGAGCTGGCCGAGCGGGTGACCCATGACCAGCATGCCCACCACGACCTGTGTGTGGCGACCCTGCATGCCCACCTGGACCATGATCACTGCATGGAAAGTGTGATCCTGCGTGGCCCCACGCCCCAGGTGAAAGCCTTTGCCGAGGCCCTGATCGCCCGGCCTGGCATTCGCCACGGCGCCCTCAATCTGGTCAGCGCCGAGTATGGGGCCCAGGCCCACAGCCATGACCATGCTCAGGACGGGCATGCTCCGCCTCTCCACGGGCATTACCGTCCCCGCTCCTGAGGACGTTCCGGGCCGGTTGGTGAAAATGTGGGGGCGACGGTTGGTTGTTGTATGAACTAAAGTAAAGTCTTCATACGTTCCAGCAGGATCCACGCCATGCCCAACCTACCGACCGACAGCCTGGCCCTTGCCCTGCTGGTTTTCGTGCTTGGCCTGAAGCACGGTTTTGATGCGGACCACCTGGCCACCATCGATGGCTTGACCCGTTACAACATGCGCACCCGTCCGCGCCTGGCACGCTGGTGTGGCTCTTTGTTCTCCCTGGGTCATGGGGCGGTGGTGGTGGGCGTCGCCCTGGCCGTGAGCCTGCTATCCCGCCACTGGGAAGCGCCCGCCTGGCTGGAGCTTTCCGGTGCATGGATCTCCATCCTTTTCCTGCTGACCCTCGGTGTGCTCAACATCCGCGCGGCGTACACCACGCCGGCGCATGAGGTCGTGCGCCCGCTGGGGCTCAGGGGACGTTGGTTGGGGCGCCTGAATCGTGCCGCCCATCCCTTGAGCATTGCCCTGGTGGGGGCGCTGTTTGCCCTGTCCTTCGACACGGTGAGCCAGGCAACCCTGTTTGCAATGGCGGGAGTGCAGGCGGGCAGCTGGGTGCATGCGGTGGGGCTGGGCCTGACCTTCATGCTCGGCATGCTGGTGGCCGACGGCGCCAACGGGTTATGGATTGCCCGCCTGATTGCCCGCTCGGATGACCTGGCGCGGATTGCATCCCGGATCATGGCCCTGGCCGTCGCGGGCATGAGCCTGCTGGTGGCCGCCTGGGGGCTGGCCCGGCTGTTCCTGCCCGAGCTGGAAGCCTGGGGTGAGGGCAAGGAGTTGGTGTTGGGCCTGGGAGTGATCGGTGTGATTTTCCTGAGCTTCGTGCTGGGGGTGTGGCTGGCCCGGGGGCGAGATGCTGCCGTGGGCAGGGTGTCGGCCTGAGGCTTGCTGGGGAAGACGCTTCCGCCATGGCAACCCACCTGGGGGCGCAGTTCAGATGAAAGATAAAACCATCTCAGGCTTGTGTCAGGACAGCCTGCGGCCCATGGCGGCTCTGTGGTTCAGCGCCTGTGGGGGCGCCGTGCTCGCAGGGGGTATTCCGACGCTGGAAGCGGTGGAGGTGAGTGCCGCCGCGCCCGGGTTGATCGGCCTGGCGGGGACCGCCACGGAGGGCACGGTCAGTGGTCGGCAACTGGCCGTGCGCCCCTTGCTGCGTCCGGCAGAGGTTCTGGAGGCGGTGCCTGGGATGATCGTGTCCCAGCACAGCGGCGACGGAAAGGCCAACCAGTATTACCTGCGGGGGTTCAACCTCGATCACGGAACCGACTTTGCCACCTGGCTGATGGGGATGCCGGTGAATCTGCCGACCCACGCTCACGGGCAGGGATACACAGACCTCAATTTTCTGATCCCTGAACTGATTTCCTCGGTGCGCTACCGCAAGGGGCCCTATCACGCGGCAGAAGGCGACTTCTCCTCGGCGGGTGCTGCCCGCATCGATTACCGGCGCAGCCTGGAGACCGGCTTTGTTCAATGGGAGACCGGCAGGAACCGCTACGGGCGCCTGCTGGCTGCGGGTTCCCGGGGGCTGGGCGAGGGTGGGTTGACCCTGCTGGGGGCCGCGGAGGTGGCCTACACCGACGGGCCATGGGCCGTGGATCAGAACCTGCGCAAGCTCAATACGGTGCTACGCCTGTCCTCGGGCTCCCCGGACAATGGCTGGGCCGCCACGGCGATGGCTTATGAGTCCGAGTGGACGGCGACCGATCAGGTGCCTCGCAGGGCGGTCGATGCCGGTCTGATCGGGCGTTTCGGGAGCCTTGATCCGAGCAGCGGCGGCAAGACCCGGAGGGCCAGCCTGTCTGCCGAATGGGCGCGCAGCGATGCCAGCGGTGTCAGCCGTGCCAATGCCTATCTGATCGATTACCGGCTGGACCTGTTTTCCAACTTCACCTACGCCCTGGACAACCCCTTGCGAGGAGACCAGTTCGAGCAGGTAGACCGGCGCCAGACCCTGGGGGCTGCAGGAAGTCACGTGCACTTTGCCGAATGGGCCGGCTGGCCCGTGGAGTTGACCCTGGGCAGCGAGTTTCGTCATGACCAGATCGGTCAGGTGGGGCTGTTTCTCACCGAGGCGCGCCGGCGTCATGCCGCGGTACGTACAGATCAGGTGCGCCAGACCCGTATGAGTCTCCACGGCGAAGCTGTGGTCCAGTGGTCCGGGTGGTTGCGATCCAGCGCGGGCGTGCGCGCCGATCACTATCGTTTTGACGTCCGGAGCGATACGTCTTTGAACTCCGGGGAGCAGGATGCCTTTCTGGCCACGCCGAAGCTGGGGGTGGTCCTGGGGCCGTGGCGCGCGACGGAGGTGTATGCCAACTGGGGACATGGATTTCACAGCAATGACGCCCGGGGAACGGTGACCCGGGTGGATCCGGATCCCCGCAGCACCGGTTTTGGCCAGCCGCTCCGGCCCGTTCATCCGCTCGTGCGCACGCGGGGTATGGAGGTCGGTTTGCGCAGCGCGCCCGCCCGGGGATGGTGGACCACGCTTGCCCTGTGGCGTCTGGACATGGCCTCGGAGCTGCTGTTCGTAGGGGACGCCGGTATCACCGAGGCCAGTCGTCCATCCCGGCG
>NZ_JAQUVG010000114.1 GCF_028693495.1 Zoogloea sp.
GACCGCTGTTCAGGTGGGCCTGCTCACCATCTACGACATGTGCAAGGCGGTGGACAAGGGCATGACGATGGAAGGCATCCGCCTGCTGGAGAAGGAAGGCGGCAAGTCGGGGCACTGGAAGGCGGACGTGTAAAGCCTTGATCTGGCTGGATATCCAGCCGGACACCGGGGCGGTTCAAGCCTAACGCCCCCGACACTCGCCACCCTGCGCCAAGGGGTTCAATTCGGCTTCTGTCCAACGTTTGTCCAAATGGGGATGAACGATGGCATCAATCAGACCACGGGGCGAGCGTTGGCAAGCCCGCGTAACCCGCCAAGGGTTCCCACCCGAGACGAAGTCATTCCGCACGAAGCAAGAGGCCGAAGCCTGGGCACGTGCGATCGAAACCGAGATCGACAAGGGCACGCACCAGAACCGCAGCACCGCCGAAAGAACCACCCTGGCGGACGTGCTGGCCCGCTACGTTGAGGAAGTCACACCCGACAAGAAGGGCGCCAAGGAAGAGGCTATACGCCTCGCTGCGATGGGCCGGACACGCCTTGGAAAGTACGCCCTGGCGAACATCACGCCCGCCGTAGTGGCCAGCTACCGAGACGAGCGGTTAAAGAAAGTCACCCCGGGAACGGTGCTGCGGGATCTGGCCATGCTTTCGAGCGTGCTTAATCACGCCCGGCGCGAGTGGGGGTTCGCCATTGACAACGCCGTGCAGGCCATCCGCAAGCCCCGCCAGCCTCAAGGCCGGGAGCGCGTTCTATCCGCTGACGAAGAGCGGGCGCTGCTCGAAGCCGCGGCCCCTGCCGGCCGGCGCAACCCGTGGATGCAGCCCATCATCGTGCTCGCCCTTGAAACCGCAATGCGCCGGGGGGAGATCCTGGCCCTACGCTGGGAACATGTGAGCCTCGACAAACGGACCGCCCTGCTACCCGACACGAAGAACGGCAGCCGGCGCGTTGTCCCCCTCTCAAGCCGCGCCGTTGAAACCCTGCGGGCCTTGCCCCGCTCAATCGGGGGCGAAGTGTTCCCAGTGTCCGCGGCTGCCCTGAACAAGCGTTTCGAGCGGGCTTGCGAGCGCGCGGGGATCACCGACCTACGCTTCCACGACCTGCGGCATACCGGAACAACCCGACTGGCCCAGAAACTGCCGAATCTGGCCGAGCTGTCCGCAGTCACCGGACACAAGAGCCTGCAGATGTTGAAACGCTACTTCCACCCCGATGCTGAGGGTCTGGCCCGGAAGCTGGGCTGACAGACGAAAAGAGCCCCGCGCAAGGCGGGGCAAAACGTCATTGGGTACGGATTGAGTTATAACATGTGACGACATGAGGTGACATGTTGTTGCGGGGAGTGGCGGCCCAAATTAACATCGAAATCAGCTACTTGCACGATACCACCGCTGCATGTAGGATTCTTCCTGTGCTGCCGGAACATCCCGGTTCGGCTCGTGGGGATAGGCACCACGAAGACCGACGGGCAAGCCGGACAAACAGCACCGCATTGAAGACCGGGCGATGCACCCGCCTGCTGACTGGCTCATGCGCGAGCGCCCCGACACAGAGGGGCTTTATCCAAATTTCATTGGAGCCCGCGCCATGTCCGAAATGGTCACGCCCATCAAAGCCGCCCACGTCCTGGGCGGAAACAAACCCCTGTCACTCCGTACCCTCGCCAGCTGGCGCAAAGCCGGCACCGGCCCGGCCTTCGTTCGCGTGGGCCGGAACATCCGTTACCCCCTCGATGCGCTGCATGCATTCATTGCAGCCCGCACCACGCAGTAAGGGGGGCGTCATGGGTACGAACGAAGAACAAAACGCCGACTTCCGCCGCTCAATCCTGGGCGAGGGTATCCGCTTCATTTTCACCCCGCACAACGGGCGGCACTACGCCTGCACCAACGATGCGGAGCTGAGCGCCACCACGGCCCGCGAGGAAGCTGAGGGCAAGACGGTCTATTTCGCCTGCGCGACCTACGCGGAACCCTGCATCACCGGCCCGGACGGCAAGCGCCGGTATCGCGTGAAGGACAACGTGTTTCAGGTGAAGGCCGTTTGGCTCGACATCGACTGCGGAGCGGACAAGGCAGCCAAGGGGGCGGGCTATCGCACGAAGCAGGAAGCCGCACAGGCCCTGAAGGAGCTGTGCAAGGCCGCCGGCCTGCCCTCGCCCACGTGGATCGTGGATAGCGGCAACGGCCTGCACGTGTATTGGGCACTTCTCGAGGCGGTAAGCCGTGAAGCCTGGGAGGCCACTACTGGGAGGTTCAAGAACCTTTGCCAGACCCTGGGCTTCCTGGCGGACCCGAGCCGCACGAGTGACGCGGCATCGGTGCTGCGCCTGCCGGGCACAATGAACCGCAAAGACCCCGCGAACCCGAAGCCGGTAACGATCAAGCACAAGGGCAAGCCTGTGGCCCTGGAAGCCTTTGACGCTGCCGTATGCGCCGCCCTGGCCCGCCTGGGCGAGGGTAAGCCGCACGAGGTGCAGGGAGGGGCGGAAGGCATCGAGGAACGAGGCATCGCCGGCACGGCGCCCGCATGGGTGAAGGCTCAAGGCGTGGGCAGCATCATCGAGGCCGCGCCGCAGGCCCGCCCGCACACCCTAGAAGAGGTGGAAGCGGCCCTCGCCCACATCGACCCCAGCTGCGACCGTGCCACGTGGTTCAAGGTGCTGGGCGCGCTGGCCCATGAATTTGGCGAGGCTGCCCGGGATCTGGGCCGCCGGTGGAGCGCGGGCACCCTGGGGAAAGGCGGTGCAGCATGACCGCCCCATGCTCGAAGTTCGACCCGGAAGAGTACGAGCGCACCTTCACGAGCCTGGTGGAGCGCGAGAAGGCGGGCATGGTGAGCAACCCCGCCGGCCTGGGCACGGTGTTCGACCTCGCCAAACGTGCGGGCTGGAAGCCCACGCAGCACGGCACCGCGGGGCAGATAGACGCCGGCACCGCCAGCAACGACGAAGGGGGCGCCCTGGGTGACATCAAGGCCGGCCGGCTCTTCGCTAAGGCCGAGCGCGGCAAGCTGCAGCATGTGGCACCCGCCGGCCGCTGGCTGGAGTGGAACGGCAGCGTGTGGGAATGGTGCAGCAAGGGCGAAGAGGTGAAAGCCGCCAAATGGGTTGCGGACAAGATCCTTGACCATGTGAGCGCGCAATTCAAGGCGGACCCGGAGCGCCACCGTAAGGCCCTGGCCTGGGCGATGGGGCTGCAGGGTATCAAGCGCCTGGAAGCCATGACCGAGCTTGCCAAGTCCGAAGATGGGATGACGGTGGGCCACATGGCCGAACTCGACGCTGACCCCTGGCTGCTTGGCGTGAGGGATGGGGTGATAGACCTGAAAACCGGCACCCTGCTTGCGCCTGACCCCGCGATGCTGATCACCCGGCAATGCAACGCCGGGTTTAACCGGGGCGCGGGGTGCCCCCGCTGGTTGAAGTTCCTGAATGACGTGTTCGAGGGTGACGCGGAGACGGTACAGTACATCCAGCGCTTGCTGGGTTACACACTGACCGGCACGACCACCGAAGAGGTGCTCGTCATCTGCTTCGGGCATGGTGCGAACGGCAAGAGCGTGTTCTCCAACGTGGTGACCGCGATCATGGGCAGCTATGCACAGGCCGCGCCGCCCTCGCTACTGACGATCCGCCAAGCGGGAGACGCCGGCCCGCGCAACGATATTGCCCGCCTGTGCGGTGCCCGCTACCTGGGCATCAACGAGACGGGGCAAGGCGACCGGCTCGACGAACAGGTTGTGAAGATGCTGGCGGGCCGCGAAACCCTGAGCGCCCGGTTCCTGCACAAGGAATTTTTCGACTTCCAGCCCACGGCCAAGCCCTGGCTTCGCACGAACCACCGCCCCATCGTGACGGGGGAGGATGACGGCATTTGGCGCCGCCTACACCTGATCCCCTTCCGCCGCCAGTTTGCCGAGCACGAGCGCGACCCCTGGCTTGAACAGAAGCTGCTCGAAGAGCGTGACGGGATTTTGGCCTGGATGGTGGCGGGCTGCCTGGAGTGGCAACGCATCGGCCTGAGGCCCTCCGCGACGGTGCGCCGCGAGTCCGCCGGCTACCGGAAGGAGTCCGACCTGCTGGGCGAGTTCCTCGAAGACAAGACCCTGCGCGGCCCGGATGCACGAGTGGAGCAAGGCAAGCTGTACGCGGCGTGGCGCACCTGGAACGAGGGTAACGGCACCCGCGCCGGCTCGAAGGCGAGCTTTTCCCGCAAGCTGAATGAACGCGGGCACGGCGAGGCCAAGAGCCACGGCACCCGCTTCTATGCCGGCCTGAGCTTGCGAGGTGAGGGCATGTAATCGACCCGGGGGCGGGTGGGGCGTGTTCGAGAGCTGTCTGGCTATTTTCTCTCTATGTTTTTCTTTGAGGGCAAATGGTGAAACAGATAAGAAACCCACCCCACATGCCCCCGATTGAGGCCGACACCCTGCTTCGTGCCCATGAAGGCCACCAGACCGACCCAAATTAACAGGAACGACACCTATGCACCGCAAAGACCCCGCCCCCGGAAGCGCCTTCATGGCCCGGCTTCTGGCCCAGCGTGACCGACTCGCACGAGAAGGGGAGCTGCCCCACCAAGTTAGCACCAAGCCTGCCAAGCGCCCGGCACCGCCCCCGCTGGTGGATCAGATTCGTGCAGTCCTGGCGGGCTGGCCAGAGTCGCAGCGCCGGAAGATCAGCGCCCTCGTGCTGCTGCCGCACCTGCAGGGGAAGTACCGCGACGCGACCCACCTGCGGACGATGGGCGCCGCCCTGCGGGCCCTGGGCTACCGGCAAGCGCCCCGAGCGTGGGGCATGAACAACCCCGATGCTGGCCGCCGCTTCTGGATCCTCGACAAGACGAACTGACCACGAAAGGAATGATGAACATGACCACGAACAACACGAACAACACGAACGAACGCACCACCGCCCCGGGCATCAACGCCAAGCCTTCCGAATGGTTCGCCCATGGGCTGGCCGACTGGACCACGACCCGCACCCAAGAACTGACCGACCCCAAGGCCCCGAGCTACGCCTACTACCTCGACTCGTGCGAGGAGCGCATGAAAGACCTGATGCGTGACCACGCCGGGGCGTACATGGCGACCCTGGCCGAGCTTGACGGGGAGGAAACGCCGTTTTCGTTCAAGGGCACCAAGACCGGCCTAGCGGCCATCCTGGGCGGTATCGCCTATCAACTGGGCTGGCGCATCGTGCCTGCGGCGAAGATGGCCGCTGCGAAGAGCAAGGACGGCGAGCTGCTCGCACGAGTGGAAGATGAATGCTGCCAGTGGGTGACCCTGGCTGACGCGGTCCGCGATGGCATCCGCGCCGCGCCGGGCACGAAGGACGAACTTGGACATGCCCGTTTCCTCGTGCGTGGACAGTTCAAGACGGCTTGCGAGATCGTGGCCCGCCTGCGGGCTGACCTGGGCAAGACGAAGATTTGATGTAGCGAGGCCGGGGAAACCCGGCCGAGCTAATCCGGGTCAGCGGAAAATCTGCCGGCCCGGGTTCCGCCTGAGTTGCATCAGAACATCTGCCAGATAATCCATGTATGCACTATGCGTAAACTTTGCGTCATCTACCCAGGCCACCATTTTCTTTGATTTGCACCCACGGAGTTCGGCAAGCTTTTCATCGACCTCTTTCTCCGTCAGCCTGACCAGTTGGGGCACAGGCATGCCTGTGAGCCTTGAAGCGTTCGCGAGCACTTGCTCGGCACTCTGAACCCCAACTTGTCTATCAGCACCAGCGGCACCGATTAGCCTTAGCACGTTATCAGTCATGGTCATGTACCGTCGATCGTGCTCGCTTCGGCACTTTGAATTGAAGTAATCAACCCACATCCCCGATCGAACTGCAGCCCCCGCGTTGCGCCCGTACTCAAGCGAATCTATTTGCTGTGCGAGGGCTGGCGCCGCCACGGTACCGAGAGCAACAACGGCGCACATAGAGCTCATTCTCTTAGTGAGATGAGATACTTTGTGCTGACCTGCACCGTTCTGCGCCATATGCCCTCCACGTAAGATAGTGGGAGGCTACCGAGAACTGCACCAACAAGTCAACGGCATAAGTTGGTTTGGTGCAAGACGAGATACAAAGTTAACGCAGGGCTATTTTGCCCAAACCATGCGCGAACCGCCTAGTAGGTGCCAGGGGGGGTACCCCACTTGGTCCCACCCCGGGGGCCCTACCCACCCCACCGCCCCGAAGCGACGCGACCCACGACGTGCCGGGCTCGTGCCGGCCGGGCTGGCCTGACCTGGGCAACGCACGAGGGAGAATGGGAAGAACGCACCGCAGCGCAACGAGCTAACACGTTAGCTTGTAACACATTGAATTTAAAAGGTTTTACTTGCACCGCGCTGCATCACGATGTTATAATGTGTTCCTGCCTGAGACGGGCAGAAGCGGCGAAGCGAGGGGCGGCAACCCCTCGCCCGCCTAGATCACACCGACTTGAAAAGGAAGCCGACATGACCTGCATGAATCTTACCGCTGCCCAGCACGAAGCCGAAACCCTTGGGAACCTCGTACGCGGCATGGGGGCCCAGCACTTCGCCAGCTACATGGAACTGAACGGGGGATTGTGGGACGAGCCGCAGCGGACGTGCATCCGCGCCATGCACCGTTTCGCCAACCTCACCACACTGGATGAACTGGACGAGGCGAGCGCGGCATGGGAACGGAACAGTGACCGAATCCTGGGCGGTGACGAGGCATTGCCTGAGCTGACGATGGAACTGTACGTCTGGGCGGATGCGATGTACGAAGTTGCCCTGTGTGACGACACGTTGAATTGACGCTGCGCCATAGTTGCAGCACAGTGGACAAGCGCGGGGTTGCCCCTGCGGATGGCCGGTAGATCCGGCCTTTTCTTGTCCAAATTTTGTCCAAATACGTTGGACAGAAAGCACTAAGTGAAACCCGAAACCCGCGTACTTACTGGCTTTGCAGGGTCTATCAGCTGCATGTGCAAGGCGGTGGACAAGGGCATGACGATGGAAGGCATCCGCCTGCTGGAGAAGGAAGGCGGCAAGTCGGGGCACTGGAAGGCGGAGTGCTGAGCATGCAACGTCGCCATTTCCTTCAAGCTTTTGGGAGCACCGCGGCACTGGCGGCGCTGCTCGGCTCCGGTCTCCTCCGTCCCACCCAGGCTCTGGCAGTGGAGTTCAACCGGGCGGCATTCGATGCCCGCAGTGCCAGCGACGCCCTGCGCCTTATCGGAGCCTCTGCCGCCGAAGCCAGCAAGGACATCCTCCTCAAAGCGCCGGAGATCGCCGAGAACGGTGCTTCCGTGCCCATCGAGGTGATCAGCCTGATCCCCGGCACCACCCGTCTTTCTGTCCTGGTGGACAAGAACCCGGCCCCCCTCGCCCTCCAGTTCAATTTTGGCCCAGAGGCCCAGGCCCGCTTCAGTGCCAGGTTGCGCCTGGCCGAAACATCCCGTCTGCGGGTGGTGGCCAGCGTCGGCAACCGGCACTACACCGTCTTCCGGGAAGTGAAGATCACCGTGGGCGGATGTGCCGAGTAAGGAAAATCCCATGAGTGAACCAATCAAGATCCGCGCCACCGTAAAGGGCACCGAAGGAGAAGTCCGGGTGCTCCTGCCCCATCCCATGGAGCCTGGGCGACGGGAATCTTCCGGCCCCCCCCAGGGAGCCCACTACATCACCGCCATCACCCTCAGCCTCAACGGTCGAGCGGTCATTGAAGCCGGCCTCGGGACCGCCATCTCCACCAACCCCCTGTTCGCCTTCCTGCTCAACGGAGTGAAGGCGGGCGACAAGCTCGGGGTCACCTGGACCGACAACAAGGGCCAGAAGGGCAAGGGCGAGGCCACCTTCAGCGCTTAAACCACGGTCGTTCCGGCCCCATTTTCGTAATGATTTCGCGCAAGACAGGGGTTTTCGATCAAGGCTAGAATGTGGCTCGTTGTCCGGTCTGGCCGGATCTGCATCCCCTCTCCCCCCGCCCACTGGCATGCCCATGAGCCAC
Organism: Zoogloea sp.; assembly: GCF_028693495.1. GTDB lineage: Bacteria > Pseudomonadota > Gammaproteobacteria > Burkholderiales > Rhodocyclaceae > Zoogloea. Next base: position 7,991 of record NZ_JAQUVG010000114.1, read on the forward strand.
GAAATCGAACTCAAGCTGACCCTTCCACCGAAGGCCCTGGCCGCTCTCCGTCGCCACCCGCTGATTGCCGAGGCCCCTCGGGAAGGGCGTGCCTGCACCCTCGAAAACACTTATTTCGATACCCCGGAGCTGGAACTTCGGGAGCGAAGGATGGCCGTGCGAACCCGTAAAGCCGGGAATCGCTGGCTGCAAACCGTCAAATGTGCCGCCGAATCCGCCGGCGGCCTTTCGTCCCGCCCGGAATGGGAGCAGCCCTACGCCAATGGCGCCTTCGATTTTTCAGGCATTGACCGGGAGGATGTCCGCCAGCGGCTGGAAGCCCTTCAGCCCCGGCTGGTCCCGGTCTTCAGCACCCACTTCAAGCGCGAGACCGTGGTGCTGGCCCCCCGGGAGGGCGTGAAGGTGCTGGCCATGATCGATCACGGCAACATCGAGGCCAACGGCCAAAGCCGCCCCCTGTGCGAGCTCGAGCTGGAACTGGTGGAAGGCGCTCCGACCGAGCTTTATGCCCTCGCGCTCCAGCTGGCCGAGAACCTGCCCCTGACGCCCGAAAACGTCAGCAAGGCTGAACGGGGCTACCATCTTTTTTCCAACCACGCACTACGCCCGGCCAAGGCCCGTCCTTCCCGCCTGCAGCCCGAGATGTCTCCGGTAGACGCCTTCCGGATCATCGGTTTCGACTGCCTGAGCCTGTGGCAGGCCAATGAAGCAGGCGCCCGGGAAAGCGACAACCCGGAATTCATCCATCAGTTGCGAGTGGCTCTGCGACGGCTGCGCTCGGCCCTGCGTCTGTTCTGCCCTGCCCTACCTCCCGCCTTTGTGGCGCGCTGGTCCGACGGCCTCAAGGAGGCGGCCGACGGGCTGGGTGCAGCCCGGGACCTGGACGTGATGCTGGACGAAATCCTCAGCCCGGTGGCCGAATCCGGTCTGGCCGATGAGGGGACCCTGCGCCTGATCTCCATGGCCGTAGACCGGCGTGACCGGGAAAAGGCAGCAACCCGGGAGCAGCTGCTGGCCGCCAGTCATGGCCGTCAGATGCTGGCTTTGGCCGCTGACCTCTACGGCCTGCAGAGCGATGCGCTGGTCAAGTCAGCCAATCTGACCACCTTCGCCCGGCTGCAGCTCACCCAGCTGCGCAAGAAGGCCCGCAAGCGTTTCGCAGCGGCTGCCGAGCTTCACCCGGAGCAGCTCCATGAACTGCGTGTCTCCCTCAAGCGCCTGCGTTACGGCATCGAGTTCCTGCTGCCCCTGCTGCCCGAAAAGGCTACCGTACGCTATGCCAACGAGCTGGCCGACATCCAGGAAACCCTGGGTTACATCAACGATGAAGTGGTGGCCCGCAGCCGCCTGAAGGCATGGGCGGGCAAGGATCCGGAACTGCGGGGGGGAGCAGCCTTCGTGGCCGGCTGGCATGCCCCCAAGATCGCGCGGCTGCGCAAGAGCGTGCTGCCAGCCCTTGAACCCATCCTGTGGGGAAAGGCTCCGTGGACCCGTTGATGTCGTCATCACCCGGTAATGCGCCCCCTCCAGAATCCGCGCCTCCTGCAAAACTCAAACAAGAGGAGACATTCAAAATGGATTTACTGCTGTGGCGCCATGCCGAGGCTGTGGACGGTATTCCGGACAGTACCCGGGAACTGACCGAAAGGGGCATCAAGCAGGCCCACAAGGTCGCCGAGTGGCTGGAGCACCGGCGTCCAAAAAAACTCAGGGTACTGGTCAGCCCCACCGTCCGTACCCGCCAGACAGCCAGCGCCTTCACCCAGGATTTCGAAATCGTTCCAGCCCTCGCCCCGGGGAACGACATCACCGCCATCCTGGCGGCCTGTGGCTGGCCGGACGGTGGCGGCTCCGTTCTGGTCGTGGGTCACCAACCGGAACTGGGACGCCTGGCCTCCCTGCTGCTGTCCGGCCACGAAGCCGACTGGACCATCAAGAAAGGGGCCCTGTGGTGGTTCACCAACCGGGTCCGGGAAGACGAGACCCAGACCGTTCTGCGCACGGTCATCCCGGCAGACCTGGTCTGAAGCTCTCGTTGAAAAGCACCGTGGCCACCGACACATGCGGTGGCCACGGTGCTTCGAGGGCCGGAAGTTACACCGACAGGGCCTTGACGTGCTGGATCACCTCGCCGATGGCCTGCTGGGCAGAGCCGTAGAGCAGCCGGGTGTTGTCCTTGTAGAACAGGGCGTTTTCAATACCCGAGTAACCCGTACCCTTGCCCCGCTTCACCA
>NZ_JAQUVG010000013.1 GCF_028693495.1 Zoogloea sp.
GGCAGCGTCTCCTTGGTGTGATGCGGGAGGCGTTGAGCTTCCCCAGAGACATGGCCTTCGATACCCGGGGCATGGGAGGCGCCTTGCTTGAGTTGCCCATCGACGGCCTGCTGACGGCGGGGCCCCTGATGCTGGTTGTTGTGCTGGCTGCTTTTGCGCCTCCTTTCCTGATGGGGGGGTGGGTGTTTAGCACCAAGAGCCTGCAGTTCAATCCCTCTCGGCTGAACCCTCTGGCCGGGCTGGGGAGGATGTTCTCGACCCATGGCCTGGCCGAGTTGGTCAAGTCTGTTCTCAAGGCTGTGCTGGTGGGCGGTGTAGGGAGTTGGGTGCTCTGGCGGGAGCGCGATCATTTGTTTTCCCTGATGCTCCAGCCTGTTGAAACCAGCATGGACGATTTTGCCAGCCTGCTGCTTTTTTCGTCCCTGCTCATCGTTTTGAGCTTGGCGCTCATCGCCTTGATTGATGTGCCCTACCAGCTCTGGGAGTACTACCGGAAGCTGAAGATGACGAAGGAGGAGGTTCGTCAGGAAATGAAGGAGCAGGAGGGGGATCCCCAGATCAAGGCGCGCATCCGGGCTGCCCAGCGGGAGATGTCCCGCCGGCGCATGATGAGTAATGTGCCTACGGCCGATGTCGTGGTCACCAACCCTACCCATTACGCCGTTGCCCTCAAGTACGATCCCGACAGGGCAGGGGCGCCCATCGTGGTGGCCAAGGGCGTCGAGCTGGTGGCCCAGAACATTCGGGAGCTGGCCAGGGAGCATCAGGTTCCCATTCTCGAAGTCCCGCCATTGGCTCGGGCCCTGTACGCGCACACGGAACTGGAGCAGCCGATTCCCGCCCAACTCTATACGGTGGTTGCCGAAGTGATGGCCTGGGTTTTTCAGCTCAATCACTGGATTTCCGAAGGGGGGCTGCCCCCGGAGCAGCCGACCGGGCTGGCCGTGCCGCCGGGAATGGATCCCGCCGAACCAGACCCCCTGCCACCGCCCTCGAATTAAGTGTTTATTTCCTGTTTCTTTTCGCCTTCCGGACTATTCCTGAAGGCGCATCATGATCGCCATGAACGGTAGTCTGAACCTGCGCGCGCTCGTCTCTGCGAGCAACGCCCGCCAGTTGGCCGGGCCGCTTCTCATCATCCTGATTCTTGCGATGATGGTGCTGCCGCTGCCCGCTTTCGTCCTTGACCTGATGTTTACCTTCAACATCGCAGTCTCGGTGATGGTCATGCTGGTGGCGATGTACACCAAGAAGCCGCTGGATTTTTCGGTGTTCCCCACCGTTCTGCTGGTAACGACCCTGCTGCGCCTCTCCCTGAATGTGGCATCGACCCGTATCGTGCTGCTGAACGGTCACACCGGGCCGGATGCTGCAGGGAAGGTGATTGAGGCCTTCGGACACTTCCTGGTGGGGGGGAATACGGCGGTCGGTATCGTTGTGTTCGTGATCCTGACCGTCATCAACTTCGTGGTGGTCACGAAGGGCGCGGGGCGCATTGCCGAAGTGGGCGCCCGTTTCACGCTGGATGCGATGCCCGGCAAGCAGATGGCCATTGATGCCGATCTGAACGCGGGTCTCATCGACGAGAAGGAGGCCAAGCGCCGGCGTTCCGAAACTTCCCAGGAGGCCGATTTCTACGGAGCCATGGACGGCGCCTCCAAGTTCGTGCGGGGAGATGCGGTTGCAGCCATCCTGATCCTGATCATCAACATGATCGGCGGGCTCTTCGTCGGTGTTCTCCAGCACCAGATGGAGGTGGGACAGGCTGCCCATGTCTACACCTTGCTCACCATCGGTGATGGCCTGGTCGCCCAGCTGCCTGCCCTGATCATCTCCGTTGCGGCGGGTCTGGTGGTGTCCCGGGTTGGCGATGAGGGCGACATGGGCTCACAGGTCATCAGCCAGGTGTTTGCCAACCCCCAGGTCTTGCTGCTCACGGCGGCCATTCTTGGCATCATGGGCCTGATTCCCGGCATGCCCAATTTTGTCTTCCTTTTGCTGGCGTCCGGATTGGGATATCTGGCCTGGCGCGGCGGTCGCCGGCCGTCTGAGCTGGCTGCAGAGGTGGAGGCCCCTGCTGACGTTGCCGTGGCGCCCCAGGTGGAAAGTCAGGACGCAAGCTGGGCTGATGTGACTCCGGTGGATGTGCTGGGTCTGGAGGTGGGGTATCGGCTGATTCCCATGGTGGACAAGGGGCAGGACGGTGAGCTGCTCAAGCGCATCCGTGGCCTGCGCAAGAAATTCGCCCGGGACATCGGTTTTCTGGCTGCCCCGGTGCATATCCGGGATAACCTGGAGCTCAAGCCGAACGCCTACCGGATCGTTCTCAAGGGGGTGGAGATTGGTACGGGGGCTGCCTTTCCGGGGCAGTTCATGGCGATCAATCCCGGACGGGTCAGCGGTCCCCTCAGCGGACGTGAGACCACGGACCCCGCCTTTGGCCTGCCTGCCGTCTGGATCGACGCGACACAGCGGGAGCAGGCGCATGCCCTGGGATATACCGTGGTGGATGCCAGCACCGTCGTGGCCACCCACCTCAACCACCTGATCCTCAGCCATGCCTCCGAGCTGCTCGGGCGCCTCGAAACCCAGGCCTTGCTGGATCACATCGCAAAGGATACGCCCAAGCTGGTGGAGGATCTGGTGCCCAAGCTGCTGCCCTTGTCCTCGGTTCAGCGGGTGCTGCAAAATCTTCTGGACGAAGGGGTAAACATCCGCGACATGCGCACGATCGTCGAGGTGCTCGCTGAGTCTGCGCCGCGCATTCAGGATCCGCTCGAGCTGACCACCCGGGTACGTCAGGCCCTGGGACGAGCCATTGTTCAGGGACTCTTTCCAGGCAGTGGGGAGGTTCAGGTCATGGCCCTTGATCCGGCTCTGGAGCGCATCCTGATGCAGGCCATGGGGGGAGGTGGGCCCGAAGGGGGGGCGATCGAGCCTGGCCTGGCGGATACCTTGTTGAGAGAAACCGCGACCGCAGCCCAGCGCATGGAGGATACCGGTCTCCCTCCGGTCCTGCTGGTCCCGGCCCAGCTCCGCTGGTTGCTGTCCCGCTTCCTGCGGCGTGCCGTCCCGACGCTCAAGGTTGTGGCCAACTCCGAAGTCCCCGAGACCCGTCTGATCCGGGTGGCGGCGATGATCAGCGCTGCGCCCTGATCCGTTGAGCAGGGTCTTCGTTGGGCGGTAGCCGGAATAGCACCCGAAAACCCGTCTTTTCCTGAGCGTCGAAGGTGTCGGATGGCGAGATAATCGAATCTACCAAAGTGCCCGCAGTGGGCCCGTAGAACGCCTTCGTCCGCTGGAGACAGGAGCATGAACGTCAAGCGCTACTTTGCTAAAACCGCCCGAGAGGCCCTTCGCATGTTGAAGGACGACCTTGGGCCGGACGCGGTCGTGCTGTCCAACCGGGCTGCGAATGGCGGCGTCGAGATCCTCGCCTTGCCCTCCGGTGACGTTGCAACCCTGCAGACTGCCCAGCGTGCCCGCACCCAGGCCCAGCAGGCCCAGGCGTCTGCACCTGCCCGGCCGACGGTCGCGACCAGGGAGACCGCTGCGCCGGCTGTCGCGCCTCCTGTCCGACCCAAGACCGCTGCTGATTTCTTTGATGAGGACTTTCAGCTCAGCCTGTCGCGGGCTGCGCTCCAGCGGCAGGCCTCCGGCAGCCCACCCGTACCCCAGAAACCGTTGCCCGCCCGCCCTGCAGACATGCAGCCTTTCAATCCCCCTCGGGCCGAGCTGAATCGCGATGTCTTTCATGCGGCGGCGGCACAGGTTCGTCGCCCTCCTGCGGAGCCCCCTCGTTCGCCCTTGCGCAATGAGGCCCCCGTGGCGGCTCCGTCGGCCCGTCAGCGCCCTGCGGGCGTGGAGGAAGAGGCCCGTATTCGGGCCCTTGAATCGGCAAACTCGCAGATGGCGAGCGAACTGGCATCGATCCGGGAGTTGATCGAGCGTCAACTGGCTGGTTTTGCCTGGGGGGAGATGGGGCGTACCGCACCGGGACGTGCCCGCCTGATTGGAGATCTGCTGGAGGCGGGCTTCTCTGCCGTGCTGGCCCGGGAGCTGGCCGGGCATGTGCCGGAAGATGAGGCGCCCGAGGATGCGCATCGCCTGCTGCATGGGGCTCTGAAGGAACGCTTCCGGACCATGGCCAGCGATGCTGACATCATCGATCGGGGAGGTGTGTTTGCCCTGGTGGGCCCCACCGGGGTCGGCAAGACCACCACCACGGCCAAACTCGCCGCCCGCTGCGTTGTCCGTCACGGTGCCGACAAGCTGGCCCTGATCACGACTGACAGCTACCGGATTGGCGCCCACGAGCAACTCCGCATCTACGGACGGATTCTCGGGGTGCCCGTGTATGTGGTGCGGGACGCGACGGATCTGCGGGAAACCCTCGCCAGCCTTCGTGACAAGCACATGGTCCTGATCGATACGATGGGCATGAGCCAGCGTGACAAGATGGTAGCCGAGCAGGCTGCGATGTTGACTGGAGCAGGCAAGGTATCCCGCCTGCTGTTACTCAACGCCACCAGTCGGGGCGATACCCTGGATGACGTGATCCGTGCCTATTCCGGTGATGGCCTGGCCGGGGTGGTCCTTTCAAAGATGGATGAAGCCATGTCCCTGGCGCCCGTGCTGGACGTGGCGATACGCCACCAGGTGGATGTGTTCTATGTGGCCGATGGCCAGCGGGTCCCGGAAGATCTCCATCTGCCTGATCGGAACGGCCTGATCGATCAGGCCTTGCGTGAGCTTCCTCCGGGCTCTCCCTTTCGTCTCGAGCCCCTTGAGGCAGGGCTTCTGATGGCAGCGTCTGCCAAGCCCACGGCCGCCATGCTGCAGGGAGGGGCTTGAGATGTTGCATGCTGCTGATCAGGCTGCGGGTCTTCGCCGTCTTTTCCGCCGGACGCCTTCTGCGGTCGTCGCCCTGTTTGTCACGGGGCGTGTTCCCCGCAATCTTGCAGTCCAGACGCTTTGCGCCCTGACCGATGGAGCCCGAAGGGTGGTGGTGCTGGATGAGCATGCCCCTGAGCAGGGGTCCCTGCTGTCTGCCTTTGGTTTCCCTGAAGGGGGAGACTTGCTGGGTGCCCTGGAGGGGCAGCTTGATGTGACAGGCATCATGCGCGAAGTGACGGATGGCCTCTGGGTGGTTCCTGCTGCGGCGACGGTGCAGGCAGTGTCCCTCCTGGACGAAGTCCATCACGCGCGTCTGGAGGCGGGGATCTCCGAGCTGCAAAGGCGTTCGGATCTGATGGTGGTGAATGCGGCGGGTGATGTCCGTAATTTGACCCCCTTTGCCCGGGCCGCTGGTCGCCGGCTTCTGGTGGTTGAGGCCAGCGGTGTCGGAGCGCGGGGGGCCTGCCAGTGGATCAAGGGGCTTGCTGCCGCTGGCGCCAGTTCCCTGGAGGTCGTGGTTTCCGGTGCTCGGGACCGGGCCGACGCGACGGCTCTTTTTGCCAGTCTCAGTGACTACACCTCCCGTCACGTGGGTTTGCCTCTGGCCTGGCGGGGCGAGGTGGAGCGGGATGCGATTGCCGAAGCGATCGCAGAGCCTCTCGGAGAGCGTCACCCGGGAGAGGGAGCCAATGCTTTCATCCGACGTCTGCGTGCCTGGTCGGCGCAGGCGGCCTGAGGAGGATTGCCGCGGCAGGACTTGCTGCCTGTGTTAAATTTTGTCCTGCCGGCCTCGGCAATCCCCGGTGTGGTCCGTTTATTGTCCGTGATGCCGGGTTCAGTCCGGAACCCTGACCAGAAAGTCTGCCATAAAGATGTACACTGCTTCCGGCACCCTCGACAAAGAGCAACTTGTTGTCCAGTACGCGCCTCTGGTCAAGCGTATCGCCTATCACTTGATGGCCAAGCTGCCGGCCAGTGTCCAGGTGGAAGACATCATCCAGAATGGCATGATGGGTCTGCTGGATGCCATCAACCGTTACGAAGAAGGGCTGGGGGCGCAGTTTGAAACCTATGCGGTACAGCGGATCCGCGGCTCCATGCTTGACGGACTGCGGGAAAATGACTGGTTGCCCCGTAGCCTGAGGCGAGACATGCGGCGCATTGAAGCTGCAGTAAATCAGCTCGAGCAGCTCAACGGCCGTCATCCCACCGAAAAGGAACTTGCCGACGCCCTTGGCCTGCCGCTGGCCGATTATCAGCACATGCTCCAGGAAGCCAGGGGGTATCAGCTGGTCTACTTCGAGGATTTTTCCGGCGAAGGGGAAGAGGATTACCTGGAGCGCCACATTACCCTGGAGGGGAATGATCCGCTGACTCTTCTGCTGGAGGGCAGCATGCGTGATGTGCTGGTCAAGTCCATTGACGACCTGCCCGACAGGGAAAAGACTGTAATGGGCCTTTACTACGAACAGGACATGAACCTGCGGGAAATCGGTGAGGTGCTGGGCGTCTCCGAGTCCCGGGTGTGTCAGCTCCACAGTCAGGCGATTGCCCGTCTGCGTTCCCGCATTTCCGGAGCGATACAGACTGCGCCAAAGGTCAAGGGCGAGAGGCGCGGGCGGCGTCCTGCCGCCGCTTCCTGATTCTGCTCCCGGATTCCTCATGGATAGCATCAGTCTTGTTGGCATCACCCTGGCCATTGCGGCCATTCTGGTCGGACAGATTCTCGAAGGGGGACATGTCTCCTCCCTGCTGCAACCAACAGCCTTCATGATCGTCATCGGAGGGACCCTCGGTGCCGTGATGCTGCAAAGCTCCATGAAGGTTTTCCGGCTCGGGATGCAGATGTTTCGCTGGGTATTCGTTCCCCCGGTACTGGATCATCAGGCCTTGATCGACCAGGTCGTTCAGTGGAGCCATGTGGCCCGCAAGGAGGGGTTGCTGTCCCTGGAGAATCAGATTCCTTCAATTGAAGATCCCTTCATCCGGAAGGGCTTGCAGTTGTTGGTGGATGGGGTCGAGCCAGAGCGCCTGAGGGAAGTGCTTGAGGTCGAGATTGATACCTGGGAGAGCCAGATGAAGCAGGGCGCGAGGGTTTGGGAGGCGGCGGGCGGTTATGCGCCGACCATCGGTATCCTGGGTGCGGTCATGGGGCTGATCCACGTCATGGAGAACTTGTCCGATCCTTCCAAGCTCGGGGCGGGTATTGCCGTAGCCTTTGTCGCCACCATTTACGGGGTGGGCTTCGCCAACCTGATTTTCCTGCCGGTCGCCAAGAAGCTGCTGGCGGTGATTGGGTCCCTTGTCTCCATGCGGGAGATGCTGCTCGATGGCCTTGTGGGCATTGCCAATGGTGACAATCCCCGGATCATTGAAGGCCGCCTGCAGGGTTACGCGAGTTAGCTGCATGGCCCGGCGGAGCAGGAGAGGTGTGGAGGAGTACGAAAACCACGAACGCTGGATGGTCTCCTATGCGGATTTCATCACTTTGCTGTTCGCGTTTTTTGTCGTGATGTATTCCCTCTCCTCAGTCAACGAAGGCAAATACCGGATTTTGTCCGACTCGGTAGTGAATGCGTTTCGTAACGTGGCGGATCAAGGCGACACCCCCCGCCTGATCTCCAGTCCCATTCCCACCATCCGGCCCGCCACTCCGCCGCTCAACGAGACAGAAGAGGCCAGGAGCTCCCGCGCTGAGCGAGTTCGCAACATGGCAGAGGAAATTCGCAAGGTGCTGGCCCCTCTCGTCGCCGATGGTCAGGTCCAGGTAACGGAGGGGGCGTTCGGGATCACGGTCGAGATCAACGCCAGTGTCCTCTTCGCGCCGGGCGAGGCCCAGCTGGGGGTGGATGCGGTGCGGGCGTTGCAGGCGGTCGCCAGTGTGCTGGCGGGGGCCGAGTTTCCGATCACCGTGGAAGGTCACACCGACACGATTCCCATTGCCACCCCGATGTTTCCGTCCAACTGGGAATTGTCGGCTGTGCGTGCTTCCAGCGTTGTCAGGTTGTTTGTCGAGGGAGGGGTTCTCCCAGCCCGGCTTACCGCCGCCGGTTATGCGGACCAGAGGCCCTTGTCCGACAATCTCACGCCGGAGGGGCGGGCCCGCAACCGCCGGGTGACCCTGCTGATCGAGTCGCGGAGTGTGGATGCAGCGCCCTCCCGGACAGTGAAGGCCTCAGGTTTGACGGAGTCCATCCTGCCCGCGGATGCAGTACCTCCAGTGCCTGTGGGGTCAGGACAGAGTCGCCCCTGACGGGTCGGGCACGCAGCAGGACCGGGCGGGGGCGCTTCGGGAAAGGGTGGCCGCCCCTGTGCGCAGGGTCAGGCCGAGCCGAGGTGGCGACTGCCCGCGGTGGGGCGGGTCTGGCCATCCTGACCATAGATCTGTGGGTGCTCTGCGGCAGCGAGCAGGGTACTGAGGGCTTGCTGATTGTTTTGCAGACGTTCGGTGATCAGCTGACCATTCACCCGGTTGCGCTCCTTGGCGGTACTGGCCAGGGTCATCACGTCGTTCCACAGGGGCAGGGTGTCGGGGGCGTGAGCGAGTACAAGCCGAACGTTCTCGTCGGTGACCTTGGCGCCCTCCCGGGCAAACATCACCACCCGCTCGTCCGCCAGGCGCTGGAGATGACGGTATAGACCGGTTTTTTCTTCGGCCAGTACGGTCAACGTATCTACCTGCCCCGTGATCAGAAGCTGCTCTTCCCGTTCGAGCAGTGCGATGAACCCCTGAAGACCGGTGCACTCGTCGCGGATCAGCCGGGCAAGTCGGTTGACGAAAGCCTGGTCGACAGCCATGTCAAGCCTGTCCGGTCTGGGCGTCGAGCATCTGCCGAACGCTCTGGATCAGGCCATCGGCAACCTTCTCGGTGTCTACCCGGAAGCGGCCTTCGGTGATGGCCTGCTTGATTTCATTGACCCTGGCGCTGTCCACGACCGGGGTGCCGGCGATGGTTTCCTCCATCTGTTGCAGGCTTGTGGACAGGGAAGAAATCTGAACCTTCCCGTTGTCCCCGCCCTGGGCGGCATCCGTGCGGCCCGCCTTGTCGCTGGCGCGGGTTCGGGTGTCGCTGGTCGGCAGCCCTGCAGTAGCTTTCAGTGAGTTGTCGATTTTCACGGCATAACCCTTTCTTTCGGAAGTCGATGGAGTCTACGACGTGAAGGCGTCAAACTTTAGGCATTTCAGGGTCTTGGCCGAGTGCTCACGGCATCCGCACTTCCACGTGGCCACCATTACGGGCGATGCCTGTGAGGACCTGCCCGTTGGCCAGGCGTACCCGGGCCGTCTGGCCGTCACTTGCGGTGGTGAGGGCCATCCCGTCGTTGGCAACCTGGAAGCCTGGCCCTCGGGTAAGCACCTTGACCGCCTGTCCCTGGATGACTGCGGGCGGGAGGCGCAGATGGCTTGCGGCGAGGGGCCGTCCCCCGGGCAGGCTGACCCGGGCGGCATGACCGACGACCTGGCCCGGATCCGTCAGGATGTCGCCGGCCTGGGATGTCAGCTCCCCCTGTTCCAGGCGCACATCGCCGGGGCCGAGGACGTGACCTGCCGTCAGGGCATGGGTTGTGACCAGATAGTTGCCGCGGACCTTTACTTCGGCGGGAACCCAGACTGACCAGGTGGCAGGTGCCAGGCAGCGTACCCCCACCGTGACCCGGCCCCAGGCCCGGGCGCCAGGTGCAAAAAAGGCTTCCAACTGGACGCAGGGGATCAGGGCATTGGCCGGGCTGAATTCGCCAACCTGAATGCTGGCTTCTCCTGGCAGGCTCCGGGCCTGAATTTCCAGGAAGCGTGCCACCTCGGCCTTGATGGGCAGGGGGTCCTGACGGGCAAGGGCGTGCCCCGGGCTGATTTGCAGTGTCACAAGCAGCAGGAGGGCGAAAGCTTTCATCGTAAGGGGGCGGAAGGCAGAGGATGGCTTCATTGAATCATGGCAGGCGTGCCCAGGTTGTGTGGAAGAAGTGGACATTCGTGAGTCAGTTCGTTCATCGCAATGGAAGTGCAGTTGCCGGCAATCCTTGCCGGTTTGCCGGCAAGGGTGTGTGTGAGGTGAGGTGAAGGGGTTGCGGTCCGGTGTCGGGATGTCCGAAATAGCCTGCCCAATCGCAGGTTGTTCGACCGATCGGAAGTGGCGGTCTGGCCTTAGCATCAGAAATGCTGCAATGTGGCATGGAAGATGCAAAGGAAAGCTGGAGCCGTCGAAGGCTGCCCAGATGGGTTTTACGGTGCGCTCGGAGTGCAACTTTAGAGGTAAGCCAAATGGTCAACAAACTTGACGACATGCTGCGCTTTCAGCAGACCGCCCTGAACGCCCGGGCCTATCGCCAGCAGGTCATCGCCTCCAACATCGCCAACGCCGATACGCCCAACTTCAAGGCCCGCGACCTGGATTTTCAGGCTGCCCTCAAGCAGGCACTCCAGGGGAAGTCCGATGGGCTCCAGTTGAACACCACCTCTGCCCGTCATCTGGCCAGCAGTGCCGGCAGTCCGATGGCAAACAACCTCAAGTTCCGTCAGGAAGAGCAGGGCGCTGTGGACGGCAACACCGTGAACATGGACGTGGAGCGCAGCGCCTTTGCGGAAAATGCCATCCACTATCAGGCCAGCGTGACCTTCATCAATGGGCTGATCAGCGGCATGCAGCGCGCGATGCAGAGCCAGTAAGGAGGCGGTCATGAGTCTGTTGAACGTTTTTCACGTGGCGGGCAGCGCCCTTCACGCCCAGTCCCTCCGTCTCAACACCACGGCCAGCAATCTGGCCAACGCGGATAGCGTGACGTCCAGCAATGGCCAGCCCTACCGGGCCAAGCAGGTGGTGTTTGCAGCGACGCCGATGGGTGGAGCCCAGGCCGGACAGGCTTCCCAGGGGGTGCGGGTGACCCAGGTGGTGGAGAGCGCGGCACCCCTCCGGCTGGTTTACGATCCCAAGAGCCCGGCCGCCAATGCCGAGGGTTACGTATCGATGCCCAACGTCAACGTGGTTGAGGAGATGACCAACATGATCTCTGCCTCCCGGGCTTATCAGACCAATGCAGACGTCATGGGTACGGCCAAGACCCTTATGGAAAAAACCCTGACCATTGGTCAGGGCTGATTGAGGTAACCCGATCATGAGTACCGTCAGCTCCACGTCCTCGAACTCCGACATCCTTGCTGCCTTGCAGAAATCCAGGTCCGACTCGTCTGCCAGCAAGACCGATGAGGCTCAGGCCCGCTTTTTCAAGTTGCTGACGGAGCAGCTCAAGAACCAGGACCCCCTCAACCCGACCGACAATGCCCAGATGACTTCCCAGCTGGCCCAGATCAGCACGGTGGATGGCATCGAGAAGCTCAACAGCACGCTCACTACCTTGCTGCAGAACAGTCAGTCGAGCGAGGCGCTGCAGGCTGCAGCGCTGGTCGGCAAGGGCGTGATGGTCGAGGGCAAGAGCCTGAGCCTGTCTTCGGGCAAGGCGTATGGGGGGTTCGAGCTGGGTAGTGCTGCCGACAAGGTTGCAGTCACCATCAAGGATGCGAATGGCCTGGCCATCCGCAAGCTCGAGCTCGGGGATTACGATGCAGGTGTCTTCAATTTTGTCTGGGATGGCAAGAATGATGCTGGAGTGCAGGCTGTGGACGGCGCCTACAGCGTCAGCGTCAGTGCGACCAGGGGAGGGGAGGCACTGGAGTCGAAAGCCCTGACCCTGACCACGGTGAATAGCGTGCTGCGTAACGGCAGCGGGATTACCCTTGATGTGGGCACCGGCAACCTCGCCAAACTGTCCGACATCAAGCAGATTTTGTAAGCGGAGGAAAAAATGGCATTCCAGCAAGGTTTGAGTGGTCTTTCCATCGCCTCCAAGGCCCTCGACGCAATCAGTAATAACGTATCCAACGCCAACACGGTGGGCTACAAGCAGGCTTCCGCCCAGTTTTCGGACGTCTTCGCTTCGTCGCTTGCCGGGAGCCGTACCCAGGTGGGTATTGGTGCCACGGTTGCCCAGATGGCTCAGCAGTTCAATCAGGGTAACGTCACCACGACCAGTAACGCGCTGGATCTGGCGATCAATGGTGAAGGTTTCTTCCGGATGAGCGATCCGGGGGGGACGATTACCTATTCGCGGAACGGCCAGTTCCAGACCGATAAGGAAGGGTACATCGTTAATGCCCAGGGCTTGCGCCTGACCGGCAAGATTGCCGATGCGAATGGTGCCTACACTGGGGCGACGGGAGCGATCAAACTCAATTTGAGCGATGCCAAGCCCCAGGCGACCAGCAAGTCCGGCTATAACGTCAACCTGGATTCCCGCTCTGCCACGCCCACGGGATTGACGGCAGGCTCCGGCAAGAGTGCAGCGATTGCATCGCTCACGGGCGCGACGCCGTCCTTTACCCTGGCCGCCACGGACAAGCTGAAATTCCAGCTTGATGGTGAGACTGGTACCACGGAGCTGGCGCTGCCCGCAGGGACCTACAATGATGTGGGGTCCCTGGCCGCGGCCATCCAGAGCGCCATCGATCAGAGCTCCCTGAAGGGGCGGATCAAGGTGGCAGGCGACAGCACGCCGGCTCTGATCTTCTCATCCGCCCGCACAGGAAGGCTTTCAGAGATTGCTGTGACGGCGGCGACGTCTCCAGGTGCGACGACCCCCGCAGCTTTGTTGCCTACAGGTACGCCGGTGCTGGGCAGTAATGATGCGTTTAACATTAATGACCCAAGCACCTACACCAGCTCCACATCGCAGACGGTGTATGACTCGCTGGGCAATCCGCATGTCCAGACCCTGTATTTCGTCAAGACCGCCCTGGCCAATACCTGGGATGTCTATAGCAGTCTGGATGGCTTGCCGCCTCAGATCAACGAGGATGCCAAGGCGCTTGACCCGGCTACCACTGAAAATCGCTGGATGTCGATCACCTTCGACACCAATGGGGTCTTCCAGGGCAGCGCCCTCTATCAGGAGCTGCCTTCGGCGCCGGGTACGATGGGGTATGTCCCAAGTCCCAGCACCAAGGTGAATGTGGCCTATGACATCACGACGGGTGCTACCACCCAGCTGCAGTTCGAGGTGGATCTGCTGGGGACGACCCAGTTTGGCAACAGCTATGGGATCAATCAGCTGAGCCAGGATGGTTTCACTACCGGCAAGCTGTCGGGGCTGAGTGTCAGTGCGGACGGTACCGTTGAGGGCAATTTCAGCAATGGCCAGTCCCGGACGATGGGGCAGGTTTACCTGGTCGGGTTCGAAAATCCCAATGGCCTGCGCTCCCTTGGGGCCAACCAGTGGGCATCCACCAGCGATTCCGGCCCCGAGAAGCCCAACGCTCCCGGAACGGGGGTGCTGGGTGTGATCCAGTCGGCCGCGGTGGAAGAGTCCAACGTGGACCTGACCGCTGAACTGGTGAACATGATCACCCAGCAGCGTTCCTACCAGGCGAACGCTCAGTCCATCAAGACCCAGGATCAGATCCTGCAAACCCTGGTTAACCTGCGTTAAGTTTTGATGTCAATTCAGGCAAAGGCGGCCCAAGGGCCGCCTTTGCCGTGTACCGCAGGCGTGTTTTTTGCATCCGCTTGCTCACAGGCGCACGGAGTGCGCTTGCCTCTTTCTGCCAGCCATCTACCCGGGGTTTTGCCATGGACCGTTTGATCTACACCGCGATGACCGGAGCTTCTGCCACGATGGGGCAGGAAGCTTCCGTAGCTCATAATCTGGCCAATGCCACCAGTACCGGCTTCAAGGCAGAGCTCCACCGCTTGCGTGCTGTTCCAGTTCAGAATGCGCCCATGCCCAGCCGGGCTTTTGTGGTGGACGCCAGTGTGTCGAACGACTTTGCGTCCGGACCGCTGCAGCACACCAACCGACCTCTGGACATGGCCATTCATGGCGCAGGCTGGTTTGCCGTGCAGATGCCCGATGGCTCCGAAGCCTACACCCGCAACGGCAGTTTCGAAGTCAGCCCCAACGGCATTCTGCAGACCCGCACCGGCTTGCCCGTGCTGGGAGGAGGAGGACCGATCACTGTTCCGCCGGATGTGGAGGTCGTCGTAGGCGCTGACGGGACCATTTCCACCGTGCCCCGTACGGGCGCCCGCAACACCACCAACGCGGTGGATCAGCTCAAGCTGGTCAACCCCCCCGAGCAGGATCTGACCCGGGGTGCAGACGGATATTTTCGGCTTGCCGGCGGCAACGCGGCGCCGGCAGATCCTGCCGTTCGGGTGGCCTCCGGCTATCTGGAAGGCAGCAATGTGAACGTGGTCGAGCAGATGGTGAGCATGATTTCCCTGGCCCGTCAGTACGAATTGCAGACCCGGATGTTGTCCACTGCTCAGGAAATGGACCGCGCAGCCGGGCAACTGGTGGCCAAGGCCTGACCTCCGCTCAAAGGGAATTGACGGGTTTTTCACGATCTCCTTCAGAGCTGGAACGGCTCTTGCTCGGTTAGGATGAATTCCGCCCTTCCATGGTTGCCCCAGGCGGCCTGACCCTGACACCGGGAGTTGCCCCATGATCCGCTCGCTCTGGATTGCCCGTACCGGCCTAGATGCCCAGCAGACCCAGCTGGACGTCATTTCCAACAACCTCGCCAACGTCTCCACCAACGGTTTCAAGCGTGCCAGAGGTGTCTTCGAGGATCTGCTGTACCAGAACCTGCGCCAGCCGGGTGCCCAGTCCACCCAGCAGACCACCATTCCGTCCGGCCTGCAGATCGGCACCGGTGTGCGCCCGGTGGCCACCGAGCGCATCCACACCCAGGGCAACCTGGCACAGACCGGCAATGCGCTGGATGTGGCGATCCAGGGGGAGGGCTTCTTCCAGATCCTGATGCCGGATGGTTCCACGGCCTATACCCGGGACGGTGCCTTCCAGAAGGATGCCAATGGCCAGATGGTCAACAGCAACGGCTATCCGGTTCAGCCGGCCATCACGATCCCGGCCAACGCCCAGTCGGTCACCATCGGCAAGGATGGGGTGGTGAGCGTGACCCTGCCGGATCAGACCACCTCCCAGATTGGCAATCTCCAGATCACCGGCTTCGTGAACCCGGGAGGATTGCAGAGCATCGGCGAAAATCTTTATCTGGAGACGGCGGCCAGCGGAACGCCCAATCCGAATACGCCGGGGACCAATGGTGTCGGCGTGCTCAACCAGACGTACGTTGAAACTTCCAACGTCAATGTGGCCGAAGAGCTGGTCCTGATGATTCAGACCCAGCGGGCCTACGAGATCAACTCCCGGGTGGTGTCCACCTCCGATGCGATGCTCGGCAAGCTGTCGTCCCTCTGAGCCAGGCAGAGCCGAAGAGCGATCATGAAAACCTCATTCCTCGTTGCGCCGCTGTTGCTTCTGCTTGGTGGGTGTGCCGCACTCCAGGGGACACCTCCTACCGCCGTGCATCAGCCCATGAGCGTCCGTCCGGAAGTGCGCGGCGCGCAGGCGTCCCAGCCTGGGGCCATCTTTCAGGCAAACTTTTCCCGCCCCCTCTTCGAGGATCGGCGGGCGCGTTTTGTCGGCGACGTGATCACCGTCAATCTGGTCGAGCAGACTCAGGCCAGCAAGTCCTCTTCGTCCAGCGCCGAACGCAATGCCAGCCTGAACGCCAGCATTTCGACTCTGGCCACCGTACCCCTGGCCGGTCTCGCCGGGCTTGGGGCCGAGGCCAGTGATGCCAACAAGTTTGAGGGCAAGGGCGGCGCTGCAGCCAACAACCTGTTCCGGGGTACGATCACGACCACCGTGATCGAGGTCTTGCCCAACGGCAACCTTCTGGTCTCCGGCGAGAAGCAGGTGGCGATCAATCAGGGTAATGAGTTCATCCGCTTTTCCGGCGTGGTCAACCCGGTCTATGTGACCAAGGCTAACACCGTGGAGTCCATTCAGGTGGCGGATGCCCGGGTGGAATACAGAGCCAATGGTTATGCCGACGAGGCGCAGACCATGGGCTGGATGCAGCGCTTCTTTCTGAGCGTGCTGCCCTTCTGATGAGGCTTGCGATGCAATCCGTCACACGTTTGCTGGCTGGGCTGGGTATCGCTCTGGCCCTGATGGTTGGTGGTCCGGCGAATGCCGAGCGCCTGAAGGATCTGGCCTCCATTGCCGGTGTCCGCAACAACCAGCTGATTGGCTATGGTCTTGTTGTGGGTCTGGATGGCTCCGGCGACCAGACCACCCAGACCCCGTTTACCGTCCAGAGCATCATCAACATGCTGGGGAATCTGGGCATCACCATGCCCCCAGGCCAGACGCTCCAGCTCAAGAACGTCGCGGCAGTGATGGTGACGGCCAATCTGCCCCCCTTTGCCCGTCCTGGCCAGCAGATCGATGTCACCGTCTCTTCGATGGGCAATGCCCGCTCCCTGAAAGGAGGCACCCTGGTGATGACGCCGTTGAAAGGGGCCGATGGCCAGATCTACGCGATGGCCCAGGGTAGCCTGGCGGTCAGTGGTGCCGGGGGCGCGGCCCCCAGTGGCGGCAAGATTACGGTGAACCATCTGGCGGCGGGCCGGATCCCCGGTGGCGCCACTGTCGAGCGGGCTGTCCAGACGGATGTAGGTCAGGGGAGTGTGGTTCATGTGGAGCTGAACGATGCGGATTTCGGCACGGCCCAGAATGCCGTGGACGCAATCAATCGCCTGGTTCCCGGCAGTGCAGTGGCCCTGGACGGACGGCGAATCCAGGTGATGGCGCCCCAGGATCCTGGGCAGCGGGTGGCGTTCCTCGGCCGCCTCGAGAGTCTGGATGTCACGCCAGCCATCCAGGCCGCCAAGGTCATCGTGAATTCGCGCACCGGCTCCGTGGTGATGAACCAGAAGGTTGCGTTGCAGAACTGTGCCGTGGCCCATGGCAGCCTGACGGTCACGGTGACCAACGAGCAGCAGGTGAGTCAGCCCAATCCTCTCGGGCAGGGACAGACTGCAGTGACCAACAAGGGCGGGGTCGACATTCAGCAGGATGGGGGAACACTGTTCAACATCAAGGGGGGCACCAACCTTGCTGATGTGGTGAAGGCCCTCAATGCAGTGGGCGCCAATCCCCTGGACCTGATTGCCATCCTGCAGGCCATGAAGGCCAGCGGTGCCCTCCGGGCAGAACTGGAGGTGATCTGATGGCTGCCAGTGACCTCACTCAAATCAATGCCCTCGACCCGAACAGCCTGTCTGGGCTGCGGCGGCTTTCCCGGGACCGATCGCCGGAAGCCACCAAGGAAGCGGCCAAGCAATTTGAGGCCCTGCTGCTCCAGCAGGTCCTCAAGTCGATGCGGGACGCGACACCCAAGGGCGGCATGTTCGACAATGAGCAGACCAAGATGTACCAGTCCATGCTCGACCAGCAGCTTTCCCTGCAGTTGGCAACCCGCAGCGGCGGCCTGGGGTTGGCCAGGGTGATCGAACGGCAGCTGGGGGGGGACAAGAAGGGGCTGGAGTCCGGGGTTGGGGAGCTCCCTGAGCTCCCGGCAAAGGGAGGCGGGCTGGATGTGCCTTCCCTTGGGGCAGGTCTGTCTCCCCCGGCCCGACCGGCAACGATCAGGAGTGCGGCAATCGGGCCGGCAGAATCTGCCGGATCCGTGCCGGCCGGCGTGCTGTCGAGCTTGCCGGCGGGCAGTGCTCCGCGGGCTTTCGTCGAGAAGGTCTGGCCCCAGGCCGTCGAGGCCAGCAAGACGACCGGTATCCCCGCCCGCTTTCTGGTTGCTCAGGCCGCCCTGGAAACCGGGTGGGGCAAGCATGAGTTGAAGCATGCGGATGGCAGCGGCAGCCACAATCTCTTCAACATCAAGGCGGGGCGGAGCTGGGCTGGCAACACCGTGGAGACAGCGACCACGGAATACCTTAATGGGGTCAAGACCCGCGAGAATGCGCAATTCCGGGCCTATGGATCCTATGCGGAGTCCTTTCGGGATTATGCCCGGCTGATCCGCAACAATCCCCGCTATGCCGCCCTGGTGGGGGAGGGAGATGCCGCGGCATTCGCCCGGGGGTTGCAGGCTGCGGGGTATGCCACGGATCCTCAGTACGCAGACAAACTTACCCGCATCATCAACGGTAATACCCTGCGCCTGGCCTTGGCCGGGGATGCGCCCAGCCGGGGGTGATCCCGACGCCAGTGGACAAAGCTGGCAAACTTCTTGCGTTGTGATCTACAGAAATATCTGGATCAAGGACGCGGATCATGAGCAGCCTCTTCAACATCGGTCTCACAGGCCTCAATGTCGCCCAGGCAGGGTTGAGCGTGACCAGCCACAATATCTCCAATGCGGGGACCGCTGGGTATAGCCGTCAAAGCACCGTACAGAGCACCAACCCTGCTCTTTTCACCGGGGCGGGCTTCTTTGGCGAAGGGGCCAAGGTGGATACGGTCAAACGGGCCTACGACCGCTTCCTGAGCAACCAGGTGTTGTCCGCCGAGACGAAATACGCCGAATACGACACCTACAGCACCGAGATCAACCAGATCGACAACATGCTGTCCGATCCCAGCGTCGGTTTGAGTCCGGCCCTGGCCGGGTTCTTCGAGGGGGTTCAGGAGGTGGCGGCAAATCCGTCCAGCATCCCTGCCCGCCAGGCCCTGCTGTCCTCGGCAGAGAGCATGGTGGCACGCTTCCAGAATCTTTCCCTCCGCATGAATGATGTGCGTGCAGGTATTGAAGGCCAGATCCAGGAAACGGTCAGCGAGATCAGTACCTTTGCCAAGGGAATCGCCACCCTCAACAACAACATCACGGTGGCCCAGCAGGCAGGGCAATCCCAGCCAGCCAACGATCTTCTGGACAAGCGCGATGAGCTCGTCAAGGGACTCAACCAGCTGGTCCGGGTATCCACTACCATGGCCAGCGATGGCTCCATGTCGGTCTTCATCGGCACAGGGCAGCCCCTGGTGGTAGGCTCCGTTGCCACGGATCTGGAGGCTCGTCCTTCCCTGGAAGATCCGCGTCGCAACTCCGTGAACATCATTGCCCAGAGTGGTGCCGGCATCATCATCCCGGAAGCCCTGCTGGGGGGGGGCAAGCTGGGCGGACTTCTGGACATGCGTGCCAAGTCGCTGGATGTGGCCCAGAACCAGATGGGTCTCATTGCCGTGGGCCTGACCGCCGCGTTCAATGATCAGCACCGACTGGGGATCGATCTCAACAATAAAATCGGCACCGAATTCTTCACGCCTGCCACGGTCACAGTGCAGCCCTTCAGGAACACCACGACTGCGGTGCCCAAGGTGGAGTACGATGAAATTTCGAAGCTGACCGCGGACGACTACCGGCTTACCTTTACGGACAACGCAGGTGCCTATACCCTGACCCGGATCTCTGACGGGGTGTCGGTCAGTGCTTCCGCCGTCGGGCTCAAGGTGACCCCCGAGCCTGCGGGTAGCAACAAGGCAGGGGACAGCTTCCTGATCCAGCCGACCCGCGATGCTGCCGCCAACGTCGGCGTGTCGATCACCGACACGCGCATGGTTGCTGCTGCGGCACCGGTGGCCAGCGGGGCGATCAGCGCCAACCGGGGCACGGCCAGCATCACTGCGCCGGTGGTGTCTTCCACCACCGATCTTGCCAGTTTTGGTACCCCTGCAGCTCCGATGAAGCTGACCTATACGGCAGGAACCAATACCTTCGCCGGTTTTCCTGCCGGGCTTCCCATCACTTACACGCCGCTCAACGGTACTGCAGTCACGGTGGCGGCAGGCAGTGCGATCCCCTACACCAGTGGCATGAGCGTGTCCCTTGGAGGGGTCAGCTTCAGCATCGCGGGGGCGCCTCAGGATCAGGATTCCTTCACGGTCAATCAGAGCGTGGGAGGGGTTTCGGACAGCCGGAACGCCGTCCTGCTGGGCAACCTCCAGACGTCCAAGCTGATGATCTCGGCGGCCGGCCAGCCTTCGGCCACCTTCCAGTCGGTGTATTCGCAGCTGGTCAGCAATATCGGCAACAAGGCACGGGAGGTGGAGGTTAACCGGGATGCCCAGGAGAGTCTGGTGGCGCAGGCGACCCAGGCCCAGCAGTCCGTGGCTGGGGTCAATCTGGATGAGGAAGCTGCCAACCTGATCCGCTACCAGCAGTCCTACCAGGCGTCGAGCAAGGTGATGAGCATTGCTTCCAAGCTGTTCGACGAAGTCCTGGCCCTTGGCCGCTAACTTAAAGGAGCCTCATCATGCGCGTCACCTCCAGCATGATCTTCGATACCGGCCTGCAGCAAATGCAGAAGCAGAACAAGCAGCTGCTTGACACGTACACGCAGGTGGCCACAGGGCGGCGTGTGCTCCAGCCCTCCGATGATCCCGTCGCCGCAGCACGCGCGCTGGAAATCGGGCAGTCCAGGAGTGTCAATGAGTTGCACGTTGCCAATCAAGGCTACGCCAATGATGCCCTCAAGCTGGTGGACAGCAAGCTCGGTGCAGCGAACGATATCGTGACCTACGTGAGGACAAGGGCTGTTGAAGCGGGTAACGGGGGCTATTCTGCACAGGACCGGAAATATATTGCAGAAGATATTAGCCAGCAATTTGCCGCACTGCAGGAAATCGCCAACAGTCGTGATGGAACCGGAGATTACCTGTTCGGTGGTTATAACAGCAATGTTCAGCCTTTTCAGGGTGGGGTGCTCGACGGGGTGACTTACAAGGGTGATCAGGGCGTGCGGACCCTGCAGATCTCGGCAACGCGCAACTTGCCGGTCACGAACTCTGGTGATGTCATCTTCAATACCATTCGCGCGCCAGCGGGTTCCCCGTTTGCGTTGTCCGACCCCCAGAATTCGGGAAATGCCCTGTTTTCGGGTGCCGATCTTGCAGCTTACAACGGCCACTCTTACCAGATTGCTTATCAGGCCAGCCCCCTTCCGGCGGTTTTCAATGTGACGGACCAGGTAACGGGCACCACCACACCTGTGACGCCAAGCCTGGGGCCGAACGGCGAAACCCTGGTGGCATTTGACGGCATCAGTCTCAACCTTGAGGGCTCCCTCGGCGACGGGGACCGCTACACCCTGAGTCCGGTTGGGCGTGCTTTTGATCTGATGGGCAATTTCATCCAGGGCCTTGAATCCGGCAATCATCGTGTCAGCAACTTTCAATCGGGACAGACGCTCGCAGGGATGGATGGCGTTCAGGACAGCATCAACCAGACTCGGGCGGGGGTTGGATCCCGTCTTCAGGAGGTTGCAACGCAACAGGATATTTCCGGCAGCCTCGACATCAATTATGCAGAAGCGCTTTCGCGTCTCCAGGACGTGGATTATGCAGAAGCAATCAGCAGCCTGACCCAGCAGCAAACCTTCCTGCAGGCAGCCCAGCAGAGCTTCCTGCGGGTGTCCAACCTGTCGCTCTTCAACTATCTCTGAGCATGGGCAAGTCGACGCTGCGCATGCTGGCAGCCTGTGCCCTGTGTGGGGCGCTGAGCGGCTGCGGTCTTACGGCCCGGGAGTGGGGCGGCGGTGTCGCCGGGGTGCTGGTGGCGTCCGATGCAGGTTATTTGAAGGCACCGTTTGTCGGGGCGGCCTACCTCTTTTACACGGTACTGGACCCGGCTGCGCCCAACTGGGGCATTGAGGAGGCCCGTCAGGGAGAAGACCGGTACGCTCTGGTCCTGACCATGAAGGCCATCCATTCCGGCGGTGACGGTGAGGCGCGCCAGGTTTTTGGCCGACGGGCAGCCCAGTTGGGCAGGCAGGAGGGTTTCGAGGGATACGACATCCTCTCCTATCAGGAAGGCGTGGAGAGTACCCGTCCGGTGGCGCGCAAGGTCGCCTATGGAGAGGTCCGTCTGCGTCGTGCCGCAGTGGTGCCGACGGCGCCGGTGGCGGACTCCCCACGCTGAACTGTTTTTTTCGTGTCTTTTCGGGCTGTTGCCTGCCTGCAGGTGCTCCGGAGTCTTGCGGCTTTGAGCCGACTTTCGTAAGGTGCGCGCTTCGAGTGCAGGAATGGATCAGATGGGTCGCATGACCGAACGCCGCCGGGACCGCCGGATTCCGCTGGGCTGCAAGGTGGGCCTCAAGTTCAGGGGCCATGCTGCGCCTGTGGTGGGTGACTGTATCGAGCTGAGTGTGAGCGGCATGACAATTCATTCCCGTCATGTGCCCCAGATGGATGAAGTCTTCGAGGTGGCTGTCTTGCCGCCCGAGCATGGTGGCCCGTTTCAGCCTCTGCATGCCCGGGTCCGGGTGCGTCGTTGCCACAACCTGGGGCCGTCCGGATTGTACGAAATGGGTGTGGAGATCATCGAGATCATCCGTTAGGCTGGCCCTTGTCCGGTGGTTTGCCGGGTCATCGCCAGTTCTTCCAGAAAGGCAAGGGCCGGTACCGACAGCGCCTTGTTTTTCAGGTACACCACTTTCCAGGGCCGGTTCAGGGGGAAGCCCTCCACGCTCAGCTCGGTGAGTCCCTCTGTTGCCAGCCGTTCGCCCACCACGTGGCGAGAGACCACCGTCAGTCCCATCCCCGTGCCGGCCAGTTCCAGGAGTGCTTCGTTGCTGGCCAGGGCCAGGCGGACCTTCAGGCTGACGCCGAGCTCCCGCGCGAATTCGTCGATCGCCCGTCGTCCTCCCGAGCCGGCTTCCCGCAGCAGAAAGGGCTCCTCCGCCAGTGCCGCCAGGGTCAGTCGTTTATTGACCGCCCAGTGATCCTTCGGCGCGAGCACCACGAGTTCGTTGTCAAGAAAGGGGTGGACGACGATGTCGGCGTCCTCGGGGGGGTAGGACATTACATACAGATCGTCCTCGTTGTTGCGCAGACGCTCGACGATACGGTCCCGGTTGGCGATCTGCAGCTCGATGCTGATCTCGGGGTAGCGTCGGCAGAAGGCACCCAGCATGCGTGGCACGAAATATTTGGCAGTGGTGACCATGGCGACCCGGAGCTTGCCGCGCCGCAGGCCCTTGAGGGCATCAATCGAGGACTCGAACCGGTTCCAGACATCGTCCAGTGCCCGCACGGTGCCGAGGAGCGCTTCGCCTGCTGCCGTGAGATGCAGCTCCCGTCCCGATGTATCGAACAGCGCCATGCCCACGTTACCGGAGAGTTGCCGCATCTGGATGGAGACCGCTGGCTGGGTGAGATGAAGCGCCTCCGCAGCCCGGGTGAAGCTGCCAAGGCGGGCGACCGTCGAGAAGGTTTCCAGTTGACGGAGGGTGATTTGGCGGCGGGGCATGTATAAGTTTTAAATTATCAATACAAAGAAAAGCTTTAATTGGATTTTATGTCAAGCGGGGCTCATCCTTGCAAGCGTTTTGTTGCGCTGCGGTGAGTCTTCCATGCCTTTTGAACCTGTCATCCTGTTTTTTGCCCTCGGCCTGCTGGCCGGCATCGTCCGCTCCGACCTCAAGATTCCCGGTGTCGTCTATGAGGCCCTGAGCATCTTCCTGCTGCTTGCCATCGGCCTGAAGGGCGGGGTCGAGCTTTCCCGGCATCCGGTGGCAACCCTCGTGCTGCCGGCTCTGGTGGTGGTGGGCGTGGCCATGCTGATTCCCCTGGTTGCCTTTCCGGTCCTGCACCGGCTGGGTCGTTTCCCCCGGGCCGACGCGGCTTCCATCGCGGCCCACTATGGTTCGGTCAGCGTGGTGACCTTTGCCGTGGCGAGCAGCTACCTGCTGAGCCGTGGCGATGCTGCCGAAGGTTACATGGTGGTGTTCCTGGCCCTGCTGGAGCTGCCTGCCATCGTGCTGGGGGTGGCGCTGGCCCGCAAGGGGGCCACGGACACCCGTTGGGGGCCCTTGCTGCATGAGGTGCTGGCGGGCAAGAGCATCGTGCTGCTGGCCGGTGGCCTGCTGATTGGCTGGCTGGCGGGTGTTGATGGCATCCGGCCGCTGGACAAGGTCTTTTTCGACTTGTTCAAGGGCATGCTGGCCTTCTTCCTGCTGGAGATGGGGCTGGTGGCGGCGAGCCGCCTCGGGGACCTGCGCCGGGCAGGGGCCTTCCTGCTGGGCTTTGCCATGCTGATGCCCCTGTCGGGAGGGTTGCTGGGGGTAGTGACCGGCTGCCTGCTCGGTTTCTCGGTGGGAGGTGTGATGCTCCTCGGCACCTTGTATGCCAGCGCGTCCTACATCGCAGCGCCGGCAGCGATGCGGATCGCCGTGCCGGAGGCCAATCCGGCCCTGTCCATCGGCGCTGCCCTCGGCATCACCTTCCCCTTCAACCTGCTGGTGGGCATACCGGTCTACCATTGGCTGGCCACTCAACTGCATGGAGTTCTCTGATGAACCTGCCCCTGACCCTGCGCAAACTCGTCACCGTGATCTGTGAGGCCGATCTGGAGGCCCACCTGGTGGCGGATCTGACCCAGCTGGGCGTACGCGGCTACACCATTACCGATGCCCGCGGCTCGGGTGCCCATGGCCCCCGGGATGCAGCCTGGCGGGCATCCGCCAACATCCGGGTGGAGCTGCTCTGCGATGAGGCCATGGCGCAGCAGGTGGCGGAGACCCTGCACGAGCGCTACTACGCCCACTACGGGATGGTCATGTTCATCACCGATGCCGCGGTGCTGCGCCCCCAGAAATTCAGCCGCTGAGCCTCAGTGCCGCGGGAGGCCCCCGGCCAGCTGTCGGGTGAGGGTCTCGGCAGCAATGTTCTGGCACCCCTGGGCGTTCTGGCCGCACCAGAGGGGCGTGAAGTCCGTGCTGCCCCTGGCTTCGGCGGCCGTACGCAGGGGCGTGACCGCTGCCGTGGCGAGGGGAAAGGCCGGCGGCTCGGCGCCCATCGGGCCCAGCTCCCGCATCAGCCGGTTGACGATGCCGCGGGCCGGCCGGCCGGTGAATAGATGGGTCAGGGCGGTATGGGCGGCCTCCGGGCCCTGCAGCGCGGCCCGGTGCAGGGGGCTGGTGGTGGCCTCCGGGCACAGCAGGTAGGCCGTGCCCACCTGAACGCCGGCGGCCCCCAGGGCCAGAGCGGCCGCCACACCGGCTGCGTCGGCAATGCCCCCGGCCGCGACCACTGGCACATTGACTGCCTGTACGACCTGCGGCACCAGCGCCAGGCTGCCCAGCTGGGTGCTGAGGTCCGTCTCGAGGAACATGCCCCGATGGCCGCCGGCTTCAAGCCCCTGGGCGATGATCACGTCGGCGCCGTGGGCTTCGAGCCAGCGCGCTTCTGCCACGGAGGTGGCGGAGGCCAGCACCCGCGCACCCCAGCCCTTGACCCGTGTCAGCAGCGCCGGCGCCGGCAGTCCGAAGTGGAAGCTCACCACGGGTGGTCGCCAGGCTTCGATCAGGTCAGCCAGGGCGGCACTGAAGGGTGCCCGTCCCGGACCGGCGGGAATGCCTGCCGGGTCGATGTCGTACTCGGCGTAGTACGGGGCCAGCCGGGCGCGCCAGTGGGTTTCCCGGGCAGGGGCGGGGGCTGGCGGGACATGGCAGAAGAAATTGAGGTTCCAGGGGCGGGTGGTCTCCGCTGCGAGTGTCTCCAGTTCGGCCCGCAGCATTTCCGGTGTCAGCATGGCGCAGGGAAGGGCTCCCAGGCCACCGGCGCGGCAGACGGCCAGGGCCAGGGCGCTGCCCTGCACGCCCGCCATGGGCGCCTGGAGGATCGGAAGCTCGATGCCGAGCAGGGCGGTGAGGCGGGTGTCCTTCATGGGCGTGTTCCGGAAGTCGTCAAGAAAAAACCCGGCACGGGCCGGGTTCGGGAGGTGTTGCCGCTCAGGCGATGGTGACCGGGATCTTGCCGATCCTGGCCTGCCATTCCTTCGGGCCGGTGTTGTGGACGCTGGTGCCGGCGGAGTCCACGGCAACGGTCACGGGCATGTTCTCCACGTCGAACTCGTAGATGGCTTCCATGCCCAGATCGGCAAAGCCGACGACCTTGGCCGACTTGATGGCCTTGGCCACCAGGTAGGCGGCGCCGCCGACGGCCATCAGGTAAGCCGACTGGTTGTCCTTGATCGCCTCGATGGCGACGGGGCCGCGCTCGGACTTGCCGATCATCGAGATCAGGCCGGTCTGCTCCAGCATCGTGCGGGTGAACTTGTCCATCCGGGTGGCAGTGGTGGGGCCGGCCGGGCCGACCACCTCGTCACGCACCGGGTCCACCGGGCCCACGTAATAGATCACGCGGTTGGTGAAGTCCACCGGCAGCTTCTCGCCCTTGGCCAGCATGTCGGCGATGCGCTTGTGGGCGGCGTCGCGGCCGGTGAGCATCTTGCCGTTGAGGAGGAGCTTCTGGCCCGGCTTCCAGGCGGCGACCTGTTCCTTGGTCAGGGTGTTCAGATCGACCTGGGTGGCGGCCTTGAGGTCCGGGGTCCAGGTGACGGCGGGCCAGTCTTCGAGCTTGGGCGGCTCGATCTTGGCCGGGCCGGAACCGTCCAGGTGGAAGTGGCAGTGGCGGGTGGCGGCGCAGTTGGGCACCAGGGCCACCGGCAGGTTGGCGGCGTGGCAGGGGTAGTCGAGCACCTTCACGTCGAGCACGGTGGTCAGGCCGCCGAGGCCTTGTGCGCCCACGCCGAGGGCGTTGATCTTTTCCATCAGCTCAAGGCGCAGCTGTTCGGGGCGGCTGAGGGCCGCGCCGGAGGCGGCCTTGGCCTTCAGCTCATGGATGTCCACCGGCGCCATGATGGATTCCTTGGCCAGCAGCATGGCCTTCTCGGGGGTGCCGCCGATGCCGATCCCGATGATGCCCGGCGGACACCAGCCGGCGCCCATCTCGGGGATCTTCTTGAGGACCCAGTCCACCAGGTCGTCGGAGGGGTTGAGCATGGCGAACTTGGACTTGGCTTCGTAGCCGCCACCCTTGGCCGCGCAGATGACTTCCACGTGGTGGCCCGGGACGAGCTCGAAGTGGACCACCGCCGGGGTGTTGTCCTTGGTGTTCTTGCGGGCACCGGCCGGGTCGGCGAGCACGGAGGCGCGCAGGGGGTTGTCGGGGTTGGCGTAGGCGCGGCGCACGCCTTCGTCGATCATCTGCTGGACACTCATGGTGGCGTCCGGCCAGGTGACCTGCATGCCGACCTTGATGAACACCATGCCGATGCCGGTGTCCTGGCAGATCGGGCGGTGGCCTTCGGCGGCCATGCGGGAGTTGGTCAGGATCTGGGCGATGGCGTCCTTGGCGGCGGGAGATTCCTCGCGCTCGTAGGCTTCACCCAGGGCCTTGATGTAGTCCAGCGGGTGGTAGTAGCTGATGTACTGGAAGGCGTCCGCGACGGACTGGATCAGGTCTTCCTGCTTGATGGCGGTCATGGGTGAAGCTCCCTCTCTTTAGTGTTTTGACAGCAGAACGGTCTGGTTCATGATCTTGTCGACCATCGCCATGGCGAGGGCGGACAGCAGGAACACGACATGGATGATCACCTGCCACATGATCGTATGCTCGGCCAGGTTGGCGGCATTGATGAAGGTCTTCAGCAGGTGGATCGAGGAGATGCCGATGATGGCGGTGGACAGCTTGATCTTCAGTACCCCGGCGTTCACGTGGGACAGCCATTCCGGCTGGTCCGGGTGGTCGTCAAGGTCGAGCCGGGAAACGAAGGTTTCATAGCCACCGATGATCACCATGATCAACAGGTTGGCGATCATCACCACATCGATCAGGCCAAGGACCACCAGCATGGTCTCGGTCTCGCTGATGTGACCGCCGGAGCTGATCACCGAGCCCACCAGATGGGCCAGCTCGGCCATGAACAGATACACGTAGATGCCCTGGGCGACGATCAGGCCCAGGTAGAGGGGTGCCTGGAGCCAGCGGCTCCAGAAGATGAAGCGTTCGAGTTGTTGCGGACCTTTGCTCATGATGAGGTGCTGCTGTTGGGGAGGTGCGATTTTATCATCGGCGAAGCGCGCTCCAAGACGGTAAAATGGAGAACTTTGCTTTTTCGCCTCAAGGCCTTTACGCATGAATCTCCAGCCCATCACCGCGCTGTCGCCCCTCGACGGCCGCTACGAATCCAAGGTTTCCGCCCTGCGCGAGCACTTTTCCGAATTCGGTCTGATCCGCAATCGGGTGAAGGTGGAGGTGGAGTGGCTGAAGGCCCTCGCCGCCGCGCCCGAGCTGGCCGAGATCGCCCCCTTCTCGGCGGCCACCGTGGCCGAGCTCGACGCCGTGATCGCCAACTTCTCGGTCGCCGACGGCGAGGCGGTGAAGGCCATCGAGGCCACCACCAACCACGACGTGAAGGCCATGGAGTACTGGCTGAAGGAGCGCCTCGGCCATAATCCCGAGGTCACCCGCGTCACCGAGTTCATCCACTTCGGCTGCACCTCCGAAGACATCAACAACGTCTCCCATGCCCTCATGCTGCGTGACGGTCGTGACACCGTGCTGTTGCCGTCCCTCGACAAGATCATCGCCCGCCTCGTTGAGCTGGCTCACCAGCACGCCGAGCTGCCGATGCTCTCGCGCACCCACGGCCAGCCCGCCAGCCCCACCACCCTGGGCAAGGAGATGGCCAACGTGGTGTATCGCCTGCGCCGCGTGAGGAAGGCCATCGCCGCGGTCGAGCTCACCGCCAAGTTCAACGGCGCGGTGGGCAACTACAACGCCCACCTGTCGGCCTACCCCGAATTCGACTGGGAAGGCTTCAATGGCCGCTTCATCGAATCCCTGGGCCTCACCTTCAACCCCTACACCATCCAGATCGAACCTCACGATGCGATGGCCGAGCTGTTCGACGCCACTGCGCGCGCCAACACCATCGTCCTCGATATCTGCCGCGACATCTGGATGTACATTTCCCTGGGCTACTTCAAGCAGAAGCTGAAGGCCGGCGAGATCGGCTCGTCCACCATGCCCCACAAGGTCAACCCGATCGACTTCGAGAATGCCGAGGGCAACCTGGGCCTCGCCAACGGCGTGCTGCGCCACCTGGCTGACAAGCTGCCGGTGTCGCGGATGCAGCGTGACCTCACCGACTCCACCGTGCTGCGCAACATGGGCGTTGCCTTCGGCTATGCGGTGCTGGCCTATGATTCCTGTCTGCGCGGGCTGGGCAAGCTCGAAGCCGAGCCAGCCCGTCTGGCGGCCGATCTGGATGCCTGCTGGGAAGTACTGGCCGAACCCATCCAGACCGTGATGCGCCGCTACGCCGTGCCCAATCCCTACGAGCAGCTCAAGGAGCTCACCCGTGGCAAGGGGATCACCAGGGAAGCCCTGCAGCAGTTCATCGCTACCCTGGCCATCCCGGAGGCCGAGAAGGCCCGTCTGCTCGCGATGACCCCTGCCAGCTACATTGGCAAGGCGGCTGAACTGGCCAAGCGTATCTGAGCGTACGCTCACGTTTAATCCCCGTCCCCGGGCGAGTGCATTCGCCCTTGCAGGAGAACATCGAATGGCTTTTGCCGACAAGCTCAAGACCCTTCCGGGCGTTTCCCATCTGGCTGCCATTCAGCTGGTCAATGGGGCCGACGAGGTGGTGGCCACCATCGAGAACAAGCCGGGCCAGGCAGGTTCTCTGGCCGTGTACAACCACCTGGCCCAGATCCACGGGGCCATCACCCCGGAGGCGGCCAGCCAGGGCATCGAGATCTACGCCGAGCACAGCGAGGATGCCCGTCTCCATCCGGGCAAGCACCCCAACATCGACCGGCTGATCGGGCTGGTGGAGCGGGGTGAAACCCTGCGGGTCAAGCACCTCTTCGCAGCCTGATCCACCGGCTGCCTCCCGCACAAAGGGCTGCCCGCGGGCAGCCCTTTGTCAATCCAGCAGGCGCGTTGTGGTGTCAGCCTTGGGCCGCGGAGCGGGTCCCCCGGTTGCGCATCAGCAGCCAGCCGAGAGCGATGCCCAGCCCGTCGGCAAGCACATCCTGGGCTTCGCCAACCCGATTGACGGTGAGGGTTGCCTGACAGAGCTCGATCAGCACGCCATAGCCCAGCAGACCCACCGCAATCGTCCCGGGGCGCTCCCGCCAGGCCAGGCCGCCGAGCACCGTCAGAACGATGAAGGCTGCGCCGTGGTGGAGCTTGTCCTGGAATTCGACCACCGTCGGCACCACGGCCAGGGGGATCATCGCCAGGACGAAGAGAACGCAAAGAGCTGCCCAAAAAATACTGCGGAGGAGGGTGAGAGGCATCGATCAGGGACACGGGGGAGGGAGCAAGGGGGATTCTAACGTAGCCGCTCAGCGTGTCCGCGCCGTCGCCCGGCGGCGGGCCAGCCATTCCCAGACGGTGCCGCCGGGGGCGTCCTTGCCGGTCAGCACGTAGTCCAGGGTGTGGCTGTTGAACAGGGTCAGGTTCAGCTCCTTGCGGGCCTCTTCCCGGCCAACGAAGAGGAGCTGGTCGCCCAGTTGCAGGGGTTCTCCTTCTCCGGGCAGCACGAGTGGGGCGTTACCCTCCCGCAGCAGCAGGAGGGGCCGGCAGTGGAGTTGCGGTCGTCCGGTGACCGGCGCCCGCAGCAGTTCGCCGAGGGTCGGGCAGGCTTCATGACGCATCATCTTGCGATAGACCGAGGGTGCCTGGACCAGATTGAAGCTCACGCTCCATACGCTTGGAACATCCCAGCCGAAGCGCGAGGTCAGGTCGGCCAGCAACTGTTCCGCCCAGTGTTCTTCGGATGTCCGCACCGCCTGCAGGAAGGGCGCCAGCAGGGGGGTGGTCAGGATCGCCAGACACTCGTGGGCGATGATCTCGCTGGGTACCATCGTGAAGTCGGATTCGAACGCATCAAACAGGGCTCGGTTGGCCACCTGGTTCTGACGGAGGACGGTGAACAGCTGGGGATTCATCTGGTGCGCGGTGACGACGATGGACAGGTTGTTCACGTCGCTTCCGGTGGCTGCCACGATGCCTGCTGCATCTTCGATGCCGGCCGCCGCCAGGGCTGCATGGCCGGTGCCGTCTCCCTTGATCCAGGTGTAGGTTCCATCTTCCGGGGGCGCCCGGTCGATGATGGTGACGGGCATGGCGGCACTTTCGAGCGCCTGGGTCATTACCTTGCCGAAGCTGCCGTAGCCGCACAGGACCCATTTCCCGCTGGGGGGGTCCCGGTGCCGGGTCACCGTGGTCCCGGGCAGGCCGGTCAGCCACAGCAGCAGGTGATAGGCCGAGGGCGAGTGGATGGCCAGGGCCATGTATTCGCCGAACTTGTCGAAAGGGTTGATGATGTGGCGGGTGCCGAAGGAGGCCATGTTGGCGACCGTGTCGGCGTGCTTGGCCCGGCACAGGGCGGTCAGGGAAGGCGCCAGCAGGCGGGCTGCGATGGCAATCGCCAGGTTGGTGCTGTCGTCGTTGGTCAGGGCGATCACGCCCCGGCAGTACTTGCTGTTCAGGCCGGCCACGAGCAGGGTCTCGGGGTCGCCCGCATCGGCACACAGGGCGGGCATGTCCGCGGAATAGCTTTGCAGCTCCAGCTCGCCGACCTTGGCTTCATCCTTTTCGATGACCACGGCCCGGTAGCCCATTTCATCCAGGGCCTTGCAGAGCAGCCGCCCGGTTTCTCCGTAGCCGCAGACCAGGAAAAAATGCTCCCGCAGGCGTCGTACCTGACGGACAAAGCGTTGCATCGCCACCGCGCTGATGAAGGTCTTGTCCTGGAGCATCGCAAACACGGTGCCCAGGGTGTAGGCCCAGCCGACCACCGACAGGTAGATGGAGAAGGTGACCCACAGACGCTGCTGCTCCGAAAACGCATAGGGAATCTCGCCGAAGCCGATGGTGGTGGCGGTGTAGCTGAAGAAATACACCGCATGAAAGAAGCTCAGGCGCTGGAGCACGCCGTCGGCGCCAGGCGGTCCGGGGACCAGGGTCAGCCCCAGCACGGAGATCGCAAAGATCGTGATCAGGACGATCAGCGGTGTCCTCAGCCGCCGCAGGACGAGGAAGATGGTACTGGTAGCAGCGGGGCCGGGCACGGTGTCAGCGGCGCTGCATGATGGTCTCGGCGATCAGGATCACCACGGAGACCACGTTCGCGAACAAGGCACCACCGGAGAGGGAGACGATGCTGGACATGACGCCTTCGGTCAGCCCGGTTCCGGCCACGTGGGCTGCATAGCCCCAGGTCATTGCAGCGGCGAGCAGTTGCAGGTCGGCCACCAGGCTGGTGGCCAGGTGGATGGCGCCGATCTGGGTTCGGTCACCGAACTTGAGGACCGTGGCGATCAGGTTGACCACGATGGCGGCAAACAGCTCGTAGAGGTCGTGGTGGGCCGGGTTGTCGATGTCGCCTATGAAAAAGCCGAAGTTGAGGGTGGCGGCCAGGACGATGAAGAAGCCGAAGATGACTTTTTCGAGATTCATGGCGAGGGTCCGGAGAAAATGTCCCGTCATCCTAGCACCGTCGCCGGGCCCTGCCGATGACCGCCGATGGGCGTCAGGGGGCGCCTGTTGCCCCGGGTGTGGTGTCCTGTACCTGCCGTACGGCGGACCTGACCGGGGCGCTCGTCCTGGTGGAGGGTCGGGCGGAGTTCGAGATTTCAGAGCTGCCGTGTATGCTCTGCTTCGAATCA
This sequence comes from Zoogloea sp., assembly GCF_028693495.1. Taxonomy (GTDB): domain Bacteria; phylum Pseudomonadota; class Gammaproteobacteria; order Burkholderiales; family Rhodocyclaceae; genus Zoogloea. The sequence goes on from NZ_JAQUVG010000013.1 coordinate 32,238, forward strand.
TGCTCAGATCGATATGAAGTAAAGTGAAATGGCTATTCTCACAAGCCTGCCGCAGGTAGCGGGACTGCAGTCCACGTGGCGTTTTGTACCAACGAAAGTTCCGTTACGACGTCACCGGGACCGGCTGCAGGTCATGCTGAAGGGCATGGGCCCAAAGCCTTCTTTCTTCCCCTTGAAGCCTGTCGTGCCGAGGGCGGACTGGACCGTCTATTTCGTCTATGCACCGGATGGTCTCCTGACGCCTGCCCATTGCTTTACCCTGAGCCGCCTCCGTGATCTGGGGATGAATCTTTTCGTGGTCTGCGCGACCCGTACCGTGGGGGAGGTCCCGGAAGCCCTGGCGGCCTATGCGGACGCCTTGTACTGGAAGGCGTTACGGGGTTTTGACTTCTCTGCCTATGCCCTGGCCCTCAACGTCATTGCCCGGCAATCTCCCCATGCCCGGGTGCTCCTGTTGAATGATTCCGTATTTGGTCCGTTTGTGGATGTACGTCACCGGATTGACGGTGCGCCCTGGGATCTGACCGGCTTCACCGCCTCCTCCCGGATTGAGAATCACGTTCAGAGCTACTCTTTCGTCATCAAGGACGTGACCCGGGCGAGGGTCCGCAGCCTGTGGCCGGTGTTCTTTCCCCGGATTTCCCTGAATACCCATGTCGCCGTCACCCTTTGCCAGGAGACCCGTCTGGCCCGTGTCGCTGCCCGCAGCATGTCGGTAGGGGCCTACTGGTATGCCGATGCCGGCAAGATGAGCGATCCGGTGCTGGTCCGCCCGTTTGAGCTGCTCGATGCCGGATTCCCTTTCCTGAAGAAATCCCTTGTGGGCAAACACAGCAGGTTCAACCCAGAGAACGCCGCCGAGGCGTATCTGGCCATGCAACGCCACCCCCTGGAGCGGCCCCTCTGAATAAGGGACGCGCCACGGGTGCTGGTTCGAGAGGCACCCATGGCGCGGTCATGCTGGCAAGCCCTTTCATCCGGAGGGGTGGAAAGGGCGCCCTACGGCTCACACCTTGCGGTAGATCTCCGCGCCAGACTTCACAAACTCCACCGCCTTGGTCTCCATGCCCTTTTGCAGCGCCTCGGCTTCGGCGATGCCTTGTTTCGCCGCGAAGTCGCGGACGTCCTGGGTGATCTTCATGGAGCAGAAGTGGGGCCCGCACATGGAGCAGAAGTGGGCCACCTTGGCCGATTCCTTGGGCAGGGTCTCGTCGTGGAAGCTCTTGGCCTTGTCCGGGTCGAGGCCCAGGTTGAACTGGTCGTCCCAGCGGAACTCGTAGCGGGCTTTACTCAGGGCATTGTCGCGGATCTGGGCTCCCGGGTGGCCCTTGGCCAGGTCGGCGGCGTGGGCGGCCAGCTTGTAGGTGATGATGCCTTCCTTCACATCATTCTTGTCGGGCAGGCCCAGGTGCTCCTTGGGGGTCACGTAGCACAGCATCGCGGTGCCGTACCAGCCGATCATGGCGGCGCCGATGCCGCTGGTGATGTGGTCGTAGCCGGGGGCGATGTCGGTGGTCAGCGGTCCCAGGGTGTAGAACGGGGCTTCCTTGCAGTGCTTCAACTGCAGGTCCATGTTCTCCTTGATCATGTGCATGGGCACATGGCCGGGGCCCTCGATGATGGTCTGCACATCGTGCTTCCAGGCGATGTCGGTGAGCTCGCCGAGGGTTTCGAGTTCGCCCAGCTGGGCCTCGTCGTTGGCGTCGTAGATCGAACCCGGACGCAGGCCGTCGCCCAGACTGAAGGCCACGTCATAGGCCTTCATGATCTCGCAGATCTCCTCGAAGTTCGTGTAAAGGAAACTCTCCTTGTGGTGGGCCAGGCACCACTTGGCCATGATCGAGCCACCGCGGGAGACGATGCCGGTCATCCGGTTGGCGGTCATGGGGATATAGCGCAGCAGCACCCCGGCGTGGATGGTGAAGTAGTCCACGCCCTGTTCCGCCTGCTCGATCAGCGTGTCGCGGAAGATCTCCCAGGTCAGCTCTTCGGCCTTGCCATCCACCTTCTCCAGGGCCTGGTAGATGGGCACGGTGCCGATGGGCACGGGGGAGTTACGGATGATCCACTCGCGGGTCTCATGGATGTTCTTGCCGGTGGACAGGTCCATCACCGTGTCGCCGCCCCAGCGGGTGGCCCAGGTCATCTTGTCCACTTCCTCGTTGATGGAGGAGCCCAGGGCCGAGTTACCGATGTTGGCGTTGATCTTCACCAGGAAGTTGCGGCCGATGATCATCGGCTCGGATTCCGGGTGATTGATGTTGTTGGGGATGATGGCGCGGCCGCGGGCGACCTCGCTGCGGACGAACTCGGGGGTGATCTCGGCCGGAATGGCGGCGCCGAAGTCCTGGCCTTTGTGCTGGCGGCCGAGCAGGCCAGCCATTTTCTCGCCCATCGGCCCGGTGGCGCGCAGGCTCTCGATGTAGGCAGCGCGGTTGACGTTCTCGCGGATGGCGACGAACTCCATCTCGGGGGTGATTAGCCCACGGCGGGCGTAATGCATCTGGGAGACGTTCTTGCCTGGCAGGGCGCGGCGGGGCTTGCGGTGCAGGCCGGGGAAGCGCAGGTCAATGAGTTTCGGATCGGCGGCGCGGGCGCGGCCGAACTCACTGCTCAGGTCCGGCAGCACCTCGGTGTCACCGCGCTCCTCGATCCAGCCCTGGCGCAGGGCGGGCAGGCCGGAGCGGATGTCGATGCGGGCGGCGGGGTCGGTGTAGGGGCCGGAGCAGTCGTAGACGAAGATCGGCGGATTCTTCTCTCCACCGAAGCCGGTGGGGGTGTCGGCCTGGGAGATCTCGCGCATGGGCACGCGAATGTCCGGGCGGGAGCCCTCAATGTGGATCTTGCGGGAATTGGGCAGCGGGGCCACTGCAGCTTCGTCCACCTGGGCAGAGGCGGCGAGGAATTTTTCGTTGGCGTTCATGAAGGCTCCTTGGGGAGGAGGGCCGCCAGCGAGAAGGAAAGGCGGCAGGAGCCACGTTTCCCTACGCCGGCATGACCCGGATCAGGTTCGGAGGGTAAGTCTCAGCCGCGCAAGTCACCGCATCGGCACCCCTAACGTTTGCCGGCAAAGTACTGGAAGCGGGAGCTAAATGCAAGATTTGGCATAGGTTTTTGTGGGGCGCTGCGGTCACTCCAGGGGGCTCTCCAGGTGCGGCCGGGGCATGCCGCCGGGGGGGCGGCTAAAGCTTTCGCCCCTGCGTGCCGAAATCATGGGTGTCCGGGCAGAACATGGCCCACCCCTTTTCGGAGAACAAACATGCGCCATCGCATGCGTCCCATCGTTGCGCTGCTGGTTTTTGCCGGCGCGTCTGCGGCCATGGCGGCCGACTGGCAAACCGTGGCATCCGACAAGAAGCGCACGATCGAGCTGGATCGGGCCAGCATCCTCCAGTCCGACCCGGGCACCAAGGTGGCCTGGGGGCGGATCGTCCTGTCCGGCTCTGAAGCGGCGACCGCCGGCTATGTGACGGTCAAGGCCCTCAACCGCTATGACTGCCGCAACCAGACCTTCGCCACCATCAAGCGGGTGTATCTGGATGAAGATGCGGTAGTGGTCAAGGATGAGAGGGTCAAGGTCGAGAAGGACGTGCCGGTCACCCCGGGCAGTGTGGATGAAAAACTGTGGCGTGACGTCTGCAAGCCGGCGGGGAGCGGTGTGGCGGATATTTCCCAGCTGGCCAAGAAGGCGTCCAGGGCGGCTCAGGCAAGTCAGACTGCCAGCGCAGACCTGCGCGCTGCAGACTACCGTCCTGCCAGAGGGGCTGACAAGCCTGCCCTGACCCGGGTGGCTGAAGGAAAGGCCCAGGGGGCCGAGCAGGGCGCCGAGCCTTCTATTCCGATCAAGAAGAATTTCATCGACAAGCCGGCTCCCCCGCCGAAGGCCGAACTGATGGAAAAGCCCGTAGCCCGGGCAGAAGCCGCCCCACCCGAGGTTCAGCGGGTGCCTGCGTACAGCCCGCCGCCGCGTCCCAAGCCCCGGCTCGTGCGGGCGCCCGCCGTGCAGCGGGCCCCGGCGATGCTGGCCGTGGAGGGCCATGCCGGGACGCTGGCTCAGGGTGCCCCTGGCACTCCCTGGGCCCATCATCACATCCACTGGAGTTACGAGGGTGAGTTCGGGCCGCCCAACTGGGGAACACTCAAGCCCGAGTGGCAGTTGTGCAATACCGGTGAGCGTCAGTCCCCCATCGACATTCGTGACGGAATCAAGGTGGATCTGGAGCCGATCCGCTTCGACTATCGTCCGTCCTACTTCCGGATCATCGATAACGGTCACACCATTCAGGTGAATCTGGGGCATGGCAATACCCTCGAGGTGATGGGCCGGGTCTATGACCTGGTTCAGCTCCACTTCCACCGGCCTTCGGAGGAGCGGATCAATGGCCGGGGCTTCGACATGGTGGCGCACCTGGTGCACAAGGATCTGGATGGCCGTCTGGCGGTCCTGGCCGTGCTGCTGGAGCGGGGGGGCGCCCACCCGGTGATCCAGACCCTCTGGAACAACCTGCCCCTGGAAAAACAGGTGGATTATTCTCCCGAGGGGGTGGCCATCGATCTTAACCAGCTGCTTCCGGAAAACCGGAACTACTACACCTACATGGGCTCCCTGACCACGCCGCCCTGCAGCGAGGGCGTGATGTGGATGGTGATGAAGCAGCCGGTCCAGGTGGCAGCCGAGCAGATCGCGATCTTTTCGAAGCTCTATCCGATGAACGCACGACCGGTGCAGTCCATCCGCAATCGTCTGATCAAGGAGTCCCGCTGAGGTTGGCGATGGTGGATGCTCAACTGCCGCGTGTTCAGCGCGCGTGCCCTGCCGGATCCGGCGTGCTTCCGATGAAACTCCGTGCAGCCCTGTGCGTCGTTCTGGTGGGGCCGCTGCTGGCAGCCTGTCCCCGGCAGGAACTGGCCGTCGAAGCCCCGCGTCCGGTGCTGGTGCATCCTGTCGGGGATGTGTCCTTGACGGCAGGGGCTGTCTACACCGGAGAGATCCGGGCCCGCCATGAATCCGAACTGGCCTTCCGGGTAAGCGGCAAGCTGGTGGAGCGGCGGGTGGATGTGGGGGCCGCCGTGCGCCCGGGACAGGTTCTGGCGCGCCTCGATCCGGCGGATGCCGGCCTGGGGGCGGAGGCGGCCCGGGCCCAGTTGGTTGCCGCCCGAACGGAGCATGCCTTTGCCAAGGCCGAGGTGGAGCGTTACCGGGATCTGGTGGGCCGCAATTTTGTGAGCCGCAGTGTCCTTGACGGCAAGGAAGCGGCATTCAATGCTGCTGCCGCACGGGTGGCCCAGGCCACGGCCCAGGCGCAAATCGCTGCGCACCAGGCGGAGTACACGAATCTCGTCGCCAGCCAGGCGGGGGTCATCACTGAGGTGATGGCAGAGGCCGGGCAGGTGTTGCGGGAAACCACCCCGGTTTTCAAGCTGGCGCGCGACGGAGAGCGCGAGGTGCTGATCGCCGTGCCGGAAAGCCGCATTGTTGCCCTGCGCGAGGCGGGGCCGATGGAGGTGCGTTTGCCCAGTCTGCCGGAGATCCGTCACGAAGGGCGGGTGAGGGAGGTGGCTCCCAGCGCCGACCCGGCGACCCGCACCTACGCCGTGCGGGTCCGGATTCTTCAGCCGGCCCCCGAAATCCGCCTGGGCATGACCGCGAATGTGATCCTGCCGGATCCAGTGGCCGCGGCGGGGGCTGTCCGGGTGCCTTCCCGCGCCGTGTTCGAGCACCAGGGCCGGAGCGCTGTCTGGGTGCTGAAGGCGGAGGGAGAACTGGTCAGGTCTGAGCTCCGGCTGGTCAGGATTGGCCAGTACCGGGAGGACGGGGTGTGGATCCGGGACGGCCTGAAGGCCGGTGAACGCATTGCTGCAGCCGGTGTGAACAAGATTGTTGCCGGTCAGACCCTGCGTCCCCGTCCGGAGCCCGGCGTGGTTCCCGCCGGCGCACGCACGGGAGGGGGGCAGTGAGCGGTTTCAACCTGTCCGAGTGGGCCCTCCGTCATCCGCCCCTGATCCGTTATCTCATCGTGGCCCTGGCGCTGATCGGGGTGTTGTCCTACCAGAAGCTTGGCCAGTCCGAGGATCCGCCCTTCACCTTCAAGGTGATGGTGGTGCGGACCGACTGGCCAGGTGCCTCGGCGCGGGAGGTGGAAGAGCAGGTCACCGACCGCATCGAGAAGAAGCTGCAGGAAGTGCCCCACGTGGACTACCTGCGCAGTTATTCCCGGCCGGGCGAGTCGGTGGTGTTGTTCGTGGCCAAGGACCACACCCCGGCGAAGGATGTGCCGGAGGTGTTCTATCAGGTACGCAAGAAGGTCGGGGACATCAGGGAGACGCTGCCGTCGGGCATCCGGGGCCCTTATTTCAATGATGAGTTCGGCGATGTCTTCGGCAACATCTATGCCCTGACCGGCGATGGCTTTGACCATGCCCAGCTCAAGATCGAGGCCGAAAAGATCCGGGCCGAGTTGCTGCGGGTGCCGGGTGTGGCCAAGGTGGACCTGCTCGGCGAGCAGGAGCAGCGCATCCACGTGGATCTCTCCAACACCCGGCTGGCCGCCCTGGGGCTGGATGTCCAGGCGGTGACCGAGGCCCTGGCGCGGCAGAATGCGATCGCCCCGGGAGGGTACCTGGAGACCCGGGACGAGCGGATCTACCTGCGCCCCAGCGGCGCCTACGACACCGTCGAGGCGATTCGCGAAACCCGGATCCGGGCTGGAGGACGGGAGTTGCGCATCGGGGATATCGCGACCGTCCGGCGCGGCTTTGTGGAGCCCCCCGCCCCCCGTTTCCGCTACCGGGGACAGGATGCCCTGGGCATCGGGGTGGCGATGGCCAAGGGGGGAGACATCATCGCGCTGGGACGCAACCTCCAGTCCGCCATGGCGCGCATCCAGCCGGATCTGCCGGTGGGGCTCGATATCCACGAAGTGGCCAGCCAGCCCGAAGCGGTGGCCCGCTCCATCGATGAGTTCGTCAAGGCCCTGGCCGAAGCGGTGATCATCGTGCTGGTGGTGTGTTTCTTTTCCCTTGGCCTGCGCACTGGCCTGGTGGTGGCCCTGTCGATTCCCCTGGTGCTGGGGGTGACCTTCTTCGGCATGCGCCTGCTTGATGTGGGGCTTCACAAGATCTCCCTCGGCGCCCTGATCCTGGCCCTGGGCCTGCTGGTGGACGACGCGATCATCGCGGTCGAGATGATGCTGGTGAAGATGGAACAGGGCTGGGAGCGGGCGAGGGCGGCCGCCTTCGCCTTCACCAGTACGGCCGGGCCCATGCTGTCCGGCACGCTGGTGACCGTCGCCGGTTTTCTGCCCATCGCCACCGCCCAGTCTTCCGTGGGGGAATACACCCGCTCGATCTTTCAGGTGAATGCCATCGCCCTGCTGGCGTCATGGCTGGCGGCAGTGGTGGTGGTCCCCTATCTGGGTTATGTGCTGCTGCCCGACCCCCGGGCCCCCAAAAGAGCCGGCTGGCTGGCGCGTTGCTTCCCGCGTCTGGATACCCTGAAGGAGCGTATCGGTTTGGGAGAGCCCCACTACGAAGGGGATGAGGACGCGGTTTTCCGGACGCCTTTCTACAACCGCTTTCGTCACCTGGTGGATGGGTGCGTGCGTCGGCGCTGGTGGGTGATGGGCGCTACCCTGGTCCTGTTTGCCCTGGCGATGGCGGGTTTCGGACTGGTCCAGAAGCAGTTCTTCCCGAACTCCTCGCGCCTGGAACTGCTGGTGGACCTGCGGCTGCCGGAGGGCGCCAGCCTGCGGGCAACCCAGGCTGAAACGGAGCGGCTGGAGAAGTGGCTTGCCAGTGAGGGGGGCATCCGTAACTTCGTGGCCTACGTGGGTACGGGAAGCCCCCGCTTCTATCTGCCGCTCGATCAGCAACTCCCGGCGCCCAATTTTGCCCAGTTCGTGATCCTCACCGAGGATATTCCGGCCCGGGAGGCCCTGCGTCAGCGCCTCATCGCGCTGTTCAGGGAGGATTTTCCTGACGTTCGGGCCAATGTGACACGCCTCGAAAACGGTCCCCCGGTGGGCTTCCCGGTTCAGTTCCGGGTCATCGGGCCCGATATTCTGACCCTGCGCGGGGAGGCAGAGAAGGTCGCCGGGGTGCTGCGCGGCAATCCCCATCTCTCTGATGTGCAACTGGACTGGGGAGAGCAGTCCAAGGTGCTCCAGGTCCAGGTGGACCAGCACAAGGCCCGTCTGCTCGGGGTGTCCACCCAGGAAGTGGCAACGTTCCTGAATACGTCCCTGCGTGGTCTGGTGGCGACCCGCTACCGGGAAGGGATCGAGTCCATCGATGTGGTGCTGCGGGCGGATGCCCTCGAGCGGGAGGCCCTGTCCCTGATCGGCGAACTGGCCATTCCCAACCGGGCCGGCAAGGCGGTGCCCCTGGCCCAGGTGGCCACCGTCGGCTACGGGTTCGAGCCTGGCCTGATCTGGCGGCGGAATCGGGAGCCGGCCATCACCGTACGGGCTCAGGTCTATGACGGTTCGGTGCAGGCGCCGACGGTGACCGAACAGCTCCTGCCGCTCCTCGAGCCACTCCGGGCAGCCTTGCCCGACGGCTACCGGATCGAGACCGGAGGTGCGGTGGAGGAGAGTGGCAAGGGGCAGAGCTCCGTCAATGCCGGGTTTCCACTGTTCCTTGCGGTGGTGTTCACCGTGCTGATGGTGCAGATGAACAATTTCTCCCGTACGGTGATGGTGGTGCTGACGGCGCCCCTGGGGCTGATCGGGGTGGTGCTGTTCCTGCTCCTGTTCAACCAGCCTTTTGGTTTTGTGGCGATGCTGGGCACGATCGCCCTGTTTGGCATGATCATGCGTAACTCGGTGATCCTGGTGGATCAGATCGAGCAGGATGTGGAGAGGGGGCTGGCCCTGTGGGATGCCATCGTCGAATCGGCGGTACGCCGCCTGCGCCCGATTGCCCTCACGGCGGCGGCGGCCGTGCTGGCCATGATCCCGCTGACCCGCAGCACCTTCTTCGGACCGATGGCGGTGGCCATCATGGGCGGCCTGATCGTCGCGACCCTGCTGACCCTGCTGTTCGTGCCGGCCTTGTATGCGGCCTGGTACCGGGTGCGGCGGGTGCCGGGGTGACGTGGGGGCGCAGGGCAGCGTCGGCGCAGTGCACAAAGTAAGCTAGAATTCGAAAGTTTTTCGCAAGCTTGCGTGCATGCAGATCTTAAATATTAGCCTGTGCTAATATATATCCGGGAGTCAGATGATGAATTTCGAAAAAGCACGGTACAACATGGTTGAGCAGCAGATCCGCCCCTGGGAGGTGCTGGACTTCGGCGTGCTCGACCTGTTGATGAGTGTCCGCCGCGAAGAGTTCGTGCCGGAGGCCTACAAATCCCTGGCCCTGTCCGAAGGGCAGATTCCCCTTGGTCATGGTTCCAGCATGCTGGTCCCGGTGATTGAAGGCAAGATCCTCCAGGCCCTGCAGGTCAAGGGTTCCGACAAGGTGCTCGAGGTCGGTGCCGGATCCGGTTATTTTGCCGCCCTGCTGGCCGCCAAGGCGGACTGGGTGCGTACCGTGGACATCGAGCCGGCAATCGTCAATCTGGCCCATGACAACCTCAAGCGCTATGGTGTCGAGAACGTCATCGTCGAGGAAGGCGATGCCATCTCCGGCTGGCCCAGCAACGCCCCCTACGACCTGATCGTTGTTTCCGGCGGGGTGCCCTACATTCCCGAGTCCCTGCTCAAGGAGGTCAAGGTGGGCGGGCGCCTGTTCGCCTTCGTGGGCGACGAACGCCTGATGACTGCCCAACTGGTGACCTGCGTGGCAGAGGGGCAGTACCGCACCGAATCCCTGTTCGAGAACGTGGTCCCGCTGATGCGCAACGTTCCGGCCAGAAAACAGTTCAAGTTTTGACCTGACCCCTTCATGAATCAGATTACCCCGCTGCAACTGGCTGACTGGCTCAAGGACACGAGCCGGCCCGCTCCCGTGCTCCTGGATGTGCGCGAGCCCTCCGAGTTCGAGTACTGTGCGATTCCCGGTTCCGTGCCGATGCCCATGGCCACCGTGCCGGCACGCCTGCAGGAGCTCGATCCGGATGCGGAGATCGTCGTGATCTGCCATCACGGTGGGCGCAGCATGCAGGTGGCCATGTTCCTGGAGCGTCAGGGCTTTGCCAGGCTGATCAATCTGTCTGGCGGTGTCGCCCAGTGGGCAGCCCAGGTGGATGCCAGCATGCCCCAGTACTGATGTCCCCTCGACGCAACGGATGGAGAACGGAATGAAGCGGCTTGAACGAAAGGTCCTGGTGGCCCTGCTGGCCGGGTCGGTGGGCAGTGCTGCCCTGGCGGCAGATCTGGAGCAGGTCTATCGTGACGCCCTGGCTTACGACGCGGTGCTGGTGGCGGCCCAGGGCACCCTTGAGGCGGGCCGCGAGAAGCTTCCCCAGGGGCGGGCCGCTCTTCTTCCATCCGTCAGCGTGTCGGGCAACAGCAACTGGAACGAGGCCGAGGTCAAGGCCACCGGCATCAGCCGGGGGTACAACAGCAATGGCTGGCAGGTCCAGCTGACCCAGCCCTTGTTCCGCTGGCAGAACTGGGTCCAGTACCAGCAGGGCGAGCTGCAGGCATCCCTGGCCGAAGCCCAGTACCGCCTGGCCCGCCAGGATCTGACCCTGCGGGCCGCCCAGGCCTATTTCGACGTGCTGACCGCCCAGGATGTGCTGGCGGCCGTGCAGGCGCTCCACAGCGCCAATACCCAGCAACTGGAGCTGGCCAGGAAAAGCTTCGAGGTGGGCACCGTCACCATCACCGATGTGCATGAGGCCCAGTCCCGGGCGGATCTGTCGTCGGCCCAGATGATTGCCGCCGAGAGTGACCTGGCGGTCAGGCGGCATGCCCTGTCGGTCATGACCGGCAAGGAGACGGAAGTCCTCAAGGGATTGCGCAAGGGGGTGGCCCTGAGCCGCCCGGAGCCGGCGGACATCCAGGCCTGGGTTGGCGCCGCCGAAGGCAGCAGCCTGGCGGTTCAGGCCGCCCAGCTCGCCGGCGAGATCGCCAGCCGGGAGGTGGAGCGCAACCAGGCGGCCCACCTGCCGACGCTGGACCTGGTGGCGACCCATGGCAACTCCACCACTTCGAGTGCCTTCAACAATTTTGCCGGGCGTCTGGATCTGGACACCACCACGGTCGGCGTTCAGCTGGCGCTTCCCCTGTTTCAGGGGGGGGCGGTGACTTCCCGGGTGCGTGAAGCGGCAGCCCTGAAAAGCAAGGCCCAGGCCGACCTCGATCATGCGCGCCGGTCGTCGGCCCAGAGTGCCCGCCAGGCTTACCTGGGGGTGACCAGTGGTCTTGCCCAGGTCAAGGCCTTCGAGGCTGCCCAGGTGTCCTCCGGCTCGGCGCTGGAGGCCAACAAGCTGGGCTACGAGGTGGGGGTGCGGATCAATATCGATGTCCTCAATGCCCAGAGTCAGCTCTCCGATACCCGTCAGAAGCTCGCCAGGGCCCGTTACGACACGCTGATTGCCCAGTTGCGCCTCAAGGCCGCTGCGGGCGCATTGGGCGAGGAGGACGTCCGCGCCATCAATGCCTTGCTGGAGTGAGCGTCGGTTTGTCCCTGCCTGCCTGACGGCCGCTGCACTGCGGCCGTCCTCTTTTCGGGAACCGGGGGCGAGCCTGGCGGGTCCAGAGCGTGCCCCGCGGCACATCCCCTTTCCGAACCCCTACTGAGCATCCTGTCCATGCGTTATACCGACCTGCGTGACTTCATCGACCAGCTGGAGCGTCAAGGCGAGCTGAAGCGAATCTCCGTCGAAGTGGATCCCCATCTGGAAATGACCGAGATCGGCGACCGGGTGCTGCGTGCCGGCGGTCCGGCGCTGCTCTTCGAGAACCCCAGGGGCCACCGTGTGCCGGTCCTGGCCAACCTGTTCGGTACGCCCCGGCGGGTGGCCATGGGGATGGGGGTGAGCGGCGATGACTGGCAGAGTGCCCTGCGTGAGGTCGGCAAGCTGCTGTCCTTTCTCAAGGAGCCCGAACCCCCGAGGGGGCTGCGGGATGCCTGGGACAAGCTGCCCATGTTCCGTCAGGTGCTCAACATGGCCCCCAAGGTGGTGTCTTCCGCTCCCTGCCAGCAGGTGGTGAAGGAGGGCCGGGAGGTGGATCTGGCCAGTTTGCCCATTCAGCACTGTTGGCCCGGGGACGTGGCGCCCCTGATCACCTGGGGCCTGGTGGTGACCCGCGGGCCCGGCAAGACCCGCCAGAACCTGGGTATTTACCGCCAGCAGGTGCTCGGCCCCAACAAGGTGATCATGCGCTGGCTGGCCCATCGCGGCGGTGCGTTGGACTTCCTGGAGCACCAGAGGGCCAACCCCGGCCAGCCCTTTCCGGTGGCGGTGGTGCTGGGCTGTGATCCGGCGACCATCCTCGGGGCGGTGACGCCGGTACCGGACAGCTTGTCCGAGTATCAGTTCGCCGGTTTGCTGCGGGGTTCCAGGACGGAGTTGGTGAAGTGCATCGGCTCGGATCTGCAGGTTCCGTCTTCGGCCGAAATTGTGCTGGAAGGGGTGATCCATCCGGGGGAGATGGCCCTGGAGGGCCCCTATGGGGACCACACCGGCTACTACAACGAGCAGGCCGAGTTCCCCGTCTTCACCATCGAGCGCATCACCTCCCGCCGCGACCCGATCTACCACAGCACTTATACCGGCAAGCCGCCCGACGAGCCCGCCATGCTCGGCGTGGCCCTCAATGAAGTCTTTGTGCCCCTGCTCCAGAAGCAGTTCACCGAGATCGTCGACTTCTATCTGCCGCCGGAAGGCTGTTCCTACCGCCTCGCGGTGGTCAGCATCAGGAAGCAGTACCCGGGACACGCCAAGCGGGTGATGTTCGGGATCTGGAGCTTCCTGCGTCAGTTCATGTACACCAAGTTCATCATCGTGGTGGACGAGGATGTGAACATCCGCGACTGGAAGGAAGTGATCTGGGCCCTGACCACGCGGATGGACGCGACCCGTGACACCACCCTGGTGGACAACACCCCCATCGACTATCTGGACTTTGCCAGTCCGGTGGCTGGCCTGGGGTCCAAGATGGGGCTGGATGCCACCAACAAGTGGCCCGGCGAGACCACCCGGGAGTGGGGCACCCCCATCGTGATGGACCCGGCGGTCAAGCAGCGGGTCGATACCCTGTGGGAGGCGCTGGGGCTGTAGGTGGCCACCCGGCAGAGTGGCCGCCCCCGCGTCCGGCCCTGACGGTGCCGGCAAAGGCACCTGGCGCCTTCAGGCTCGCCCGGGTGGGGGACAGAGGATATAGTGGCGGTTGCCCCCCGCCCGTTTGGCGGCATACATGGCCTGGTCGGCCAGTTCGATCAGCCGCGTCAGCTCGAAGCCTTCATCCGGGTAGGTCGCAACCCCCACGCTCACACCCACCCGGCAGCCGGGCGGCGCCGGGAGATCGTTGCAGGCACGGACCAGGCGTTCACAGAACTGCTCGACATCCACCCGGTCGTGGAGCTGTGGGCAAAGCATGGCGAATTCATCACCTCCCAGGCGGGCGACCACGTCGGTGGCGCGGGCCGTGCGCATCAGCCGGTCAGCCAGGCTGACCAGCACCTCGTCGCCCGCCGCGTGACCGTAGCGGTCGTTTACCTGCTTGAATCCATCCAGATCGATCAGCAGGATGGCGCCCCCCTCGTGATCCATGCGGGCGCGCGGCAGGATTCCCAGGGCAGACTCTTCAAAGGCCTTGCGGTTGGTTACGCCTGTCAGGGGATCGTGACGGGCGAGCCGCTGCCAGCGCTGCCGGTCCTGTTCCACATGGTGGACGCGGCGCACCATGCCCAGCACGATCACCAGGAAATTGATCAGGGCCAGCACGAAGGCTCCGGTCTGGATGAGCCGCAGCTGCCGGGTGCGGCTGACGGAGTCATGTTCCAGGGTGGTGGTCAGCCGGTTCATCAGGTCGAGGATTTCCCGGTTGTTGCCCACCATGTAGCGGGCTGCCGGCTCGAGGGAGGCTCCGGGAGTGGCCGCAGCGCTGCCCAGCATGGCCGATACGGGTGCGATCAGCTGGCGGGTACGGGCAACGATCCTTGCGCTCTCGCCGCGCACGGCCTGCAGCTGAACGGCAGCACCGTCACCACCGCGGGTTGCACCTCCGTCAGCAAAAGCCACGATGGTCTGTTCAAACAGCCCGAAAGCCTGCTGGGCCTCCGCCCGGCCCAGGCTGGTCTCCTCACCCGGGGTCGGGCGTGTGGCCAGTAGCAGGGATTTGGTGGTTTGCTGGGAGAGCATGCGCTGCCGGCCCGCCAGATTGATGGCAACGGCGTCCCGGGCGACCTGCTCGGCAATCCACAGATTGATCAGCAGCACGCTCAGATCCAGGGCGATGAACAGCACGATGGCGCTCATCAGCCGGCGAGGGGATCCTAGGAGGGCGCTGACCGGGACGGGCATGAGGACATATCGCAAAACTCCGGGACCCTGATTCTAGTCTCCGTGACGGACTACACGTAAGGGCGCCTCGAAAAACCTCGACCCGCCCTCCCTTGGTAAAATTACAGCGTTCT
>NZ_JAQUVG010000115.1 GCF_028693495.1 Zoogloea sp.
CCGCTGCCGCTTGTTGTTGCTTGTCGTCGCGCTGCTCACTTCGCGTTCCTCCTGATTGAACAGAAGGAGGATTCTTCCGCGTGAGCCAGGGCGGGGGAAGAACGCCGCTCAGTGAGCGGTTACGGCTTGATGTAGTGCGATCTCCGATGGCACTCCGCTGCTGAGAGGCACGTGTCGCTTTTTTTCATCCATCCCTAAAAAGAAACAAAAGGACACCCACATCAGTAGACATAAGATCCGCAGCCTTCTTCTACACTGCACCCCATGACCCGCCCCCGCTCCAGCCTGATCTCCCTGGCTGATACGCCCGGGTACCATTGCACCGGACGATTCTGGGAAGGCCGTTTCAAAAGCCAGGCGCTACTGGACGAGCAGAGGCCCTATTGGCCACCATGGCCTATGTGGTCTTGAACCCGATCCGCGCCGCGATTGGCGTTTGATCTTGGGGTAGGCCTATCGTCACATGGGCTTGCCGAGATTGCGAAGTAGGCGGGTATCGGTCTGCAAGGACTGAGGCTCGCCAATCATGATGCGCGCGAAATCCGGATGGCGGGGATTCAGCAAGTAGCTGCGCTCTGCCGGAACCACTGCGCTGGGGACGTTCAGTACGGCGGCCTGACCACCTTCCAGCCAGGCCAGTCCCTTGGCCTGGAGGACATCTCTGGCGCCGAGGGTCCGCCAGTCATCCGGCAGCTGATCGACGTCGATGCGTGTCTCGGGTAGATCTGCGGGCAGTTGCGCGGGAATCAGCACGTAGTGCGCGCGCAAGGGATCGTCCTGCACCATCAGTTCGAGCAAGGCCAAGGACTGGGATTCGGCGGTATAGACCACCTCCCAACCCTTCGGATTCCAGCGTCCGCCGTAGAGTCTGGCGCCTTCACCACTGAAGGCGGACTGGGCAAAGCGGCCCGTGGTGATGCGCCAGACGGTGCGCATCAGGCAAACACCCCGTGCTCGATCCTCCCCAGAGTGTCCAGCACGCTGTCAGCACCGATATCGGTATCCAGTAGCGAGAGCGGGGTAACGCCACCCAGCGACGCATTGGGACTTTGCAGCCAGTCCAGTGCGCTGTCGGAGTCCTGGAAGACGGTTTCGGCACGTTCGACCACGCGAGCAAAGCGCACGAACTTGGCGGATTCCTCTGGCGAGAGCGCACCCTCGCGTTTGCGCCGGGCCAGTGTCCTCTCAGGGATGGCCAGCGCGTGCGCCAGTTCACTTTGGGTGATGCGTGTAATGCGCACCACCGTATCCACCGACGCCGAGGGCAGGCCTTGGCGAATCAAGGGAATCCAGTCCATCACCACCCGGGGCCGAGTATGGAGCACGGCTTCGCCTCCGAGCAGGTTTACCGCTGAAACAAACGATGGATGCAGGCTGGCAGTCGTCATGGTGTCCTCCTGTCCAAAAAAAGCCAATTGGCTTTTAGTTTAGTCAAAAATGGCATCAAAGTCCATGACGCCTACCCCGCAGAAAACCGGGGAGAGACCACGGTTCGCTAGGGCGGTATGTCTGGGGAGACGCAACAACTGCTCAGGAACGGCAACAGGTGCTGGCAGCACTGGCCAAGAGCGGTCGATGGGTGACGATTTACTATGGCTGGCGTCCCAGTCTTCCCGATGAGGCGGACAACCATTTGGTGGAACTCGCGCTGGCGGGAGGTGCTGCCGGGATCGTGACGCATAAGGTGCGGGATCTCGGTCGGGGCGAACTGGTATTTGATCAACTGCGGGTGCTGACACCTGCACAATGTCTGGAGGAATGGCAATGACGACATTAACGATCCGATTGCCGGACGACACGGCGGAACGCTTGAAGTCGCTGGCGAAAAGTCGCGGCCTCAGCACCAACAAGTTGGTTGAGGAAATGAGTGCTAGAGCATTGGCGGCCTGGGATACCGAAAACCACTTTCGGGCATTGGCCACAACAGGGGATGTCAAGCAGGCACTGGCGATTTTGGATCGACTGGATGCCAACGATCAGAAGGAGCACTGAACGTTATGTCAGGCCGTTCCAGCTCCGTTTATGGGAAAATGCGCCCCCGATTGTTGCAACCCAGGACACACATCATGGCTCTGCCCGAATACGTCACCCTCAACGGTACTCAATACGCCACCGCCAACCTCAACGACGCCGCCCGTGAACAGGTGGGCAACATACAGGCGGTGGATGAAGAGATTGCCCGGCTGCAACGCCAGCTGGCCATTGCCCAGACCGCCCGTAATGCCTATGTGGCCGCCCTGCTGGCGGCAGTAAAGCACAAGGAAGAGGCGCCGGTGGAAGACAAGCCCAAGAAGCCCCGCACCAAGCGCAAAACCAAGGAAGACGCGGCGGAATGAGGGTGTTGCCCGTCGTTTGATGTCAGCCCACCGCCAAGACCATGCCCAACTTCGTCGCCCTATCCCGGAACCTTCACGCCGGCAAGCGCTGGCTGCGTCATTCCAGCTACCGCTTCGCTGCCCAGGATGCGGTGATTCCGCTCGTCGCCCAGGAGCTGCCGAAGGCGATCATGAGCCTGCCGGTCGGCTTTGTCGCGACCGGTGGAGGCTTTGTGCCCGTCGCCGTCCAAGGGCTTGCGCCGGGGCAGAACCTGTTCGTCGCGCCCGATGGGCGCTGGCTGGCGGCGTATACGCCGGCCGCCTACAGGGGCTACCCGTTCCAGCTGGCCCATGCCGAAAACGGGCAGCAGGTGCTGTGCTTCGACGAGGAGAGTGGGCTGATCACCGACGGACCCCAGGGCGAGCCCTTCTTCGATGAAGACAACAAACCGGCCAAGGGGGTGGCGGAGGTGATGAACTTCCTGACCCAGGTCCAGGCCAACCGGGTGCTCACCGAGCGCGTCTGCGCGCTGCTGCAGCACCACGGACTGATCCAGCCCTGGCCGCTCAAGGTGCAGGAGGCCGGCGGCGAGCGCATCGTGGAAGGCCTGTACCGGATCGACGAGGCGGCCCTCAACGCCCTGCCGGCAGACGCCGTCGTGGCGCTGCGCAATGGGGGAGCCCTGCCCCTGGCCTATTGCCAGCTGCTGTCCATGCAGCATCTGGCCAGGCTGGCGCCTCTCGCCCAGGCGCATGCCGAAGCCCAGGCCCAGGCCCAGGCCCAGGCCCAGCCCCTGCCGCAAACCCCTGCCGGCGACCTGGACCTCGAGTTTCTCAACAAGGGCGGCACCATCAGCTTCGGCAATCTGCTCTGAGGCGCTCCGGCCTTGACGACGGCACTGCACCGCATCACCACCGAATACATCGAGCTTGAGGACAGGGTCCGCCTGGCCGGTGAAACGGAGGACGGCGAGCGTCTGGTCCTGTGGCTCACCCGCCGCCTGCTGGATCGCCTGATTCCGCATCTGGTGGCCTGGCTGGAGAAAAGCGCCGGGCCCCAGGCGCCGGCCAACCGGTTGTACGCCGAGGCCCGCCAGGGCTTCGCCCAGGATGCTGCCCGGGCCGGGCTCCGGCCGGAGCCGCCCGTCCCGGCTTCCGCAGCGAGCCGGAGCTGGCTGGTCGGCTCGGTCGACGTGAGCCTCAGCGCAGCGAGCATCCGCCTGAACTTCAAGGGCTTGGCAGAGTCCGACCAAGCGTGTCTGGATATGCGTGAAGCCCCCCTCCGCCAGTGGCTGGGGATCACCCATGGCCTGTACCTGCATGCGGCCTGGCCGACAAGCGCGTGGCCAGACTGGATGGGCGCTGCCGGCGCCCCAACCGCCCAGCACGGTCAGCTGATGCACTAACCCCTGACGGCGATCACCGCCACCCTCCACGCCCAAAACCATGGTTTCCACCGTCACGCCCTCCTCCGATCTACGCAACCGCGCCCTTCCGGGCGAAGGCCTGGACGGCGTCGTCCGGGTTGCATCAAACGGCTACTACGGCACCGGCGTGCTGCTTTACGACGGGCAGGCGGTGCTGACGGCAGCTCACCTGTTCGGGTCTGGCAGCAATGCCGCCACGGTGCACTTCGAGACCCTCGCGGGCGACCAAAGCGTTCAGGCATCCCGGATTTTGATCCATCCGGGCTACGACAACCCGAACGAAAACAACGATCTGGCCCTGGTCTGGCTGAGCAGCCCGGCGCCGCTGGCGGCCGAACGCCATGAGATCTACCGCCACGGCGACGAGATCGGGCAGGTGGTGACGCTGGTGGGTTACGGCAGGCCCGGCACCGGCACGGGCGGCACCGTCGAGTACTCGGGCGAGCCCCTGCGCCAGAAGGCCAACAACCGGATTGATGCCGACGTGGGCCTGCTCAAGCAATACATGGGCGCCGGGATGGCCTGGAACCCCCAGGCCGGGACCCAGTTCCTCGCCGATTTCGACAGCGGCACGCACCTTAACGATGCCCTGGGGCGGCTGTTGGGCTTGCACGACCTGGGCGTGCCCGGCGAGGGGATCATTTCACCGGGGGACAGCGGCGGCCCGGCCTTCATCGACGGCCGGGTGGCCGGCATTGCCAGCTACACGACCCGGCTGAGCACCTACCGCGACGATCCCGACATCGACACCGCAGTCAACAGCAGCTATGGCGAGATCGCCGCGTGGCAGCGGGTCGGCGCCTACCAGCAGTGGATCGACGAGAGCCTGCGGCAGCACTATCCAGACGCCCCCACGACGCCGTCGGAGGTCAGGAAGTCGCTGCCCGAGGGCAACAGCGGTGTCAGCCTTGCGTATTTCCTGCTGCAGTTCACCGGGGTTCGCGCCTCAGCCGACGAGATCCTGAGCGTGGACTTCACCACCCGCGACGGCACGGCCCGCGCCGGGGAAGACTATCTGCCCGTCTCGGGCACCCTCAGGCTCTATCCCGACGAAAACCAGGCGGTGATCCCGGTGGAGATCGTCGGGGACCGGCAGGACGAGGCTGACGAAACCTTTTACCTGGAGGTGAGCAACCCGGTGGGCGGCAGTTTCGGGGTCGGCGTGGCCACCCTCACCGCCGTCCGCACCATCCTGGACGACGACGGCGGGCTGCCGTAGGGCTGCGCGCCGCCGGGCTCGGGGCTTAGCTGCGGCGCAACCACCGGTTGAGGGTTTCCATCTCTTCCTGGTTGAGGGACTGGACCAGGCCCTGGAGACGAATCCGCGAGAGGATGTACTGGTAGCGGGCCTGGGCCAGGTCACGCCGGGTGTTCATCCGTTGCTGCTGGGCATTGAGGATGTCCACCTGGGTGCGGGTGCCGGCCTGAAAGCCCTTCTGGTTGGAGATCACGGCCTGGTCCGCGGAGCGCTCGGCCTGCTGCAGGGCATGCACCTTGAGCACGCCTTCGGTGACGCTCTGGAACTCCTTGCGGATCATCTGGGACACCTCCCGACGCCGGGCCTCGTACTGCTGTTCGAGCCTCTTGAGGTTGGCCTGCGCCTGACGCACCTGGGAGTTCACGTACCCTCCGGCGAACAGGGGGATGGATGCCTGCAGCCCGACCATGCTCGTGTCGTAGGCGGTATTGATGGAGACGTTGTTCTCGCTGGAGCTCTTGGTGCGCTGGGCAATGAGGTCCACGGTGGGCATGTGCCCCGCACGCGCCTTTTCCACTTCCCGGAGGGCTGATTCGATATTGGCCCGCATGGCCCGCAGCTCCGGGTTGATCTCCTCACCACGGGCAATCCACTCCTCCGCCGAGGCGGGTGCGGGGCCCTGTAGCTGCATGCGCTCGGGATCGAGCTGGGACAGGACATCCACGGGCTCATTGACGATCACCTGCAGCTGGCGCCGGGTGTACCCCAGGTTCTGGGCTGCTTCGAGCTCCTGGGCCAGGGTCATGTCATAGCGGGCCTGGGCGTCGTCGATGTCCGTGCGCGTGCCATGTCCTGCCTCAAACGCCCTGCGGGCTGCCGCCAGCTGGATGCCGTAGGCCTCTTTCTGGGCCAGTACCAGAGCGTACTGGTCCTGAGCCATCAAGGCTTCAAAGTACGTGCCGGAGAGACGCACCAGAAGATCCTGCAGGCTCTTGTCCAGGTTGGCTTCGGCACTTTCCACGTCGTAGCCGGCTTGCTGGTAGAGGGCAAAGTTGTACTTTCGGAACAAGGGCTGGCGCAGGGTGATGCCGTAGTTGCTGCTGAAATAATCGTAGCTGTCGCTGACGGTACGACCCAGAGCGGTGAGGGAATCCCGGTCCGTATGGTTCCGGCTGCGGGAGAGGTTCATGGAGACATTGGGCATCAGCTGGGCGCGGGCCTGGGGCAGGACTTCGCGCCGGGCGTCAGCCTCGGCCTGGGCCGCCTTGTAGGCGGCGTCCTGCTCCAGGGCCAGACGGTAGGCTTCGCTCAGGTCGAGGGCCGCGGCCGGCAGGGTGAAGCCTGCCAGGGCCAGCGCCAACAGCGGCTTGCGAAAGCACGTGGGTAGATACATCCGCTTCGCCATGCTCACTCCTCCTTCATGGATGCGGCCATGCGCTTGAGCAGCGGATGGAGCAGATAGGTCAGGACGGTGCGTTCCCCGGTCTTGATAACCACTTCGGCGGGCATCCCGGGTTGCATCTGGTAGTGCCCCAGCTCCTTCATGCCCTCGGGCGTGATGGAAATGCGGGCCAGGTAGTAGGAGACATTAGTCTGAGGTTCGGTGATCAGGTCACCGGACACGGAGTCCACCTTGCCTTCGAGCACCAGGGAAGGTGCATGGGCAAAGGACGAGAAACGGACATCGGTTTCCAGTCCGGGGCGGACCCGGTCGATCAGGTGGGGGGGAACCCGGGTCTCGAGGAGGAGACTCTCGTTGGCAGGCACCACGTCCATGAGCTTCTGCCCAGGAGTGATCACGCCACCGACGGTCTGGGCGACCAGACCCACGACCTGGCCTTCGGCCGGGGAGCGGATCGTGGTCCGGGCCAGATCGTCGGTGGCCGCCTTGAGCTTGTCCGCGTCAGCCTGGACTTCACGGCGCACCTCGGCCAGCTGGCCATCGCTTTCCTTGCGGTATTCCTGGCGACGCTGGAGCATGCGCAACTTCAGCTCGGCAATGGCGCTGCGGGCGCGCTGGATGTTGCCCTGCAATTCGGCGATGGAGCCGATGTTCTCGGCCAGCAGACGTTCGAGCTCAAGAAGCTTGTTGCGAGGGGCATAGCCCTCTCCAACCAACTCACGCAGCCCTTTGAGCTCTTCCTTGAGGAAAGCCTGCTGCTGCTTCCGGGTGGCCAGCACGCCCTCGAATCCCTGGATGGAGGCTTCCTGCCCCTGAATGCTCTGCTGCATCCCGTCGATCTCGGCCTGGAGGGCACTACGGCGGGACTGGAACAGGCTTTCCTGGTTTTCCATGGCCTGGCGAGCAGCCTGATCTTCCTTGGCTGCGAGCAGATCCGGGTGAAAAGAGATGCGTCCCTGTCCGGCCTGCTCGGCCATGAGCCGACCCTCCATCGCCCGGAGGGTCAGGTAGTGCTGTCGGATGGATGCGTAGTTGGCCTGGGAGACTGCCTTGTCGATACGCAGAAGCGGATCGCCGGCCTTGACGAACTGCCCTTCCTTGACGAAGACCTCGTTGACGATACCGCCCGAGAGGTGCTGCACCGCCTTGCGCTTGGTATCGATGGTGACCATACCCGACGTGGGGACGCCTTCATCCAGGGGTGCCAGCCCTGCCCAGAGCAGGAAGCCGCCAAAACCGAGGCCCAACACCCACATGCCGATACGCATGGGCTGTGCGGTATCGGTGGGCAGCACGACGTCGCCCTCCAGCGCAGGCTCCTTGGACGACGGGACCGCAGCGGGCTTATTGATGAAATTGGGGGTTGACATGGGTGTTCCTGAGTTCAGATGTCGGGGAGATATCAGGCTGGCTGGGGAGCCGCATGACCAGGAGTGGCCGGTGCGGCAGCGCTGGCCTGAAGGGCAGCGATGACCTGCTGACGCGGACCGTAGAGGGCGATTTCGCCGTCCTTCAGAAGCAGCAAGCGATCGGTGGCGGCGAGGATGCCGCTCCGGTGGGTGATCAGGAAGACCGTGCATCCCTGGGCCTTGAGATCCTGAACGGCCTTGAGCAGCGCAGCCTCACCCACTTCATCCAGGTTGGAGTTCGGCTCGTCAAGCACCAGGATGCTCGGATCACCATACATGGCCCGGGCCAGACCGATGCGCTGACGCTGGCCGCCGGAAAGCATGTTGCCCGCCTCGCCCATGGGTGTGTCGTAGCCCTTGGGCAGACGCAGGATCATGTCGTGCACGCCGGCCCTGTGGCAGGCGCGGATGACCTTCTCTGAGTCGATGGTGCCGAAGCGGGCGATGTTCTCTGCGATGGTGCCTTCGAAGAGTTCGATGTCCTGGGGAAGGTAACCGATGAAAGGCCCCAGTTCGTCCCGATCCCAGCCATCGATGGCTTCTCCGTCGATCAGCACGCGTCCTTCGGTATAGGGCCAGATACCCACGAGGCTACGGGCCAGGGTGGACTTGCCAGAACCGGACGGGCCAATGATGCCGATGACTTCACCTGCAGGAAAATCCGCCGTCAGGCCCTTGAGGATGGGATCCTTGCGGCTGGGCGCGGTGGCAAACAGGCTTTCGATACGCATCTCGCCCCGAGGCACGTCGTGCACCCGCCCTGTCTCCCTGGCGGGATGCCGCTCAAGCAATCCTTCAAGACGCTCGAAAGCCTTTCGCGCACCCAGGAAGGATTTCCAGGTGCCAACCATCATGTCCAGCGGCTGGGTGGCCCGCCCCATCAGCACATTCGCAGCGATCATGGCGCCCGCCGTGAGCTCGCCCTGGATCACGAGCAGCGCCCCTGCTCCCAGGGCAAGAGATTGCTGGGTGTAGCGGACAAACTTGGTCAGGGCCTGCACCCGGGCACTGACATCAGTCGCTGTGCTGTTGAGGCGCAGGTGATTGCGATGGCGTACCAGCCAGTGACGACGCAGGTCACCCAGCATGCCCATGGCCTCGATCACCTCCGCGTTACGGAGCTTGCTCTGGACGAAGGTGCTGGTGTGGCCGCTGGCTTCCATAGCCTTTTCGAGGGGGGCCTGGGTCGTCCGGTTGGAGAACCAGGCAAGCGCCAGCAGGATCAGTGAAAACACCACACCAATCACCCCCAGCCAGGGGTGAAGCATGAACAGGACGGCCAGATAGATCGGCGTCCAGGGTGCATCCATGAAGGCGAACAGCCCGTTGCCCGTCATGAACTGACGCAGGTTGGTCAGATCGGAAAAGGCCTGAGAGGGGTTACCGCCCAGTTGCCGCAACTGGGCTTCGAAGCTGGCCTTGAAGACCCGTGTGTTGAGCTCCTCATCCAGACGGACCCCCAGGCGGACGAGCAGCCGGGAGCGCAGCCACTCGGTAAACGACATGACTGCGAACAGGAAGAGCATCACCAGGGTCATGGCCGCCAGGGTGAACAGGCTCTGGCTGATCATGACCCGATCAAAGAGCTGAAGCATGTAGAGCGTGGGGGTCAGCATCAGCAGGTTGATGATGGCCGAGAACACCACGCAGACGAAGAATTCGCGCCGGAAGCGCCACAGGACAGCGCGCAGCTCGCTGCGCTGGAAAAATGCGGGAGTATTCATGGATGAGATGTGCCGGAAATGAGGCCGGGGTTTCAGGCTGCAACAGGCTGGAGGACGGGAGCTGCGGCCTGCTGGGCACTACGCTGGAGAGCCACCAGAACTTCATCGCGGGGACCGAAGGCTTTCACCTGACCTTCCTGCATGACCAGGATCAGGTCTACCGCAGGCAGCACGCTGGTACGGTGGGTGATCACGATGAGCGTGGTGCCCTGAGCCTTGAGGGCCTGCAGGGTGCGGACCAGCGCCTGCTCACCCGCCTCGTCCAGACTGGAGTTGGGTTCATCCAGGACGACAAAACGCGGATTACCGTAAAGCGCCCGGGCCAGGCCGATACGCTGACGCTGCCCCCCGGAAAGGACACAACCGTCATCGCCAATATTGCTGTCATAGCCCTCCGGAAGACTGGTAATCATGTCGTGGACACCCACGGCCCGGGCGGCCGCTTCCACCTTTGCCATGTCCACCTCTCCA
Organism: Zoogloea sp.; assembly: GCF_028693495.1. Classification (GTDB taxonomy): domain Bacteria; phylum Pseudomonadota; class Gammaproteobacteria; order Burkholderiales; family Rhodocyclaceae; genus Zoogloea. The sequence continues at coordinate 9,947 of NZ_JAQUVG010000115.1, forward strand.
AACCGGGCAATGTTCTCGGCCAGGGTGCCATCGAAGAGTTCGACCTCCTGCGGCAGGTAGCCGATATGGGGGCCCAGTTCGGCCTTGCTCCAGGGGAAAATGTCCACCCCATCGAGTCGGACCTTGCCATTGAGGGCCGGCCAGACGCCCACCAGAAGACGGGCCAGGGTGGACTTGCCCGATGCGGAGGGCCCCACCAATGCCACAGCCTTACCGGCCGGCACAGCAAAACTGACCCCCCGGAGGATCGC
>NZ_JAQUVG010000116.1 GCF_028693495.1 Zoogloea sp.
CATACACAGCCGCATCCAGTCCATCCAGAACCGCCACAAAACGCTCGTGGGTCGCTTCAAGCTCGGCGCGCACCCTCTTGGGCTCGGTGATGTCGGTAATGGAAGCCATCCAGCCGGTCTGCCGTCCTTCCCCATCAATCAGGGGCGACAGGTAGAAACGGGCATCCAGGCGCTGGCCATCCTTGCGGCAGATGCGCATCTCGAACCCGGTAGCCGGCGCATTGCCGGCCAGGGTCATTTCCAGGTTTCGACGCAGCTCGTCGTAGTTGTCCTTGGGCCAGTAGGGGAATGGCGCCCGGGCGCCCACCAGATCCTCCGGGGACCAGCCGGTCATCCGGCAGAAGGCCGGGTTCACATAGATGATCCTGCCGGCCATATCGATGGCCCGAAGACCGGTGATCAGGGACTCTTCCATCGCCTTCCGGAAGGCGTACTCACCCCGCAGGGCCTCCTCGGCGGCCTTCCTGCCGGTGATGTCGTGGGCCACTGCGTACATCAGACGCTCATCCGGAACCGAATTCACGCTCCAGGCCAGCCACTTGAAACGACCGTCGGCACAACGGCAGCGATTCTCGAAGGCTCCCGGGGTCCCGGAAGCCAGGCTGCGCAAATGCTGGATGGTCTCCGCCACATCCTCCGCGTGAATGTAGTCGATCATCGGCCGACCCGGCAGACCCTCGGGCGAATGGCCGAGAATGCGTTCGAAAGCCGGGTTGCAGCGCCGGAACACACCATCGAGGCTGAGGATCGCGAGCATGTCCAGGGACAGGTTGAAAAGCCGGTCCCGCTCCTTCTCCACCCTCACCCGGCGCAGCATGTGGGCCCGCAGCAGCCACAAGCTCCACAGCACGAAAACGGACAGACCAACGATGACCACAATCGGGAAACCCGGGGGCAGATCCCCTTCTGTCCTGTAGGCCGTTGCCCGCAGGGTCAGGCCGTTGCCGGGAGGATCCAGGGGCAGGGAGAACGCCAGGTTCTCGTCGAGGGGCCGCATCGCCGAGTTGGCGCCCAGTATATCCCCTCGCGCCCCGGTAAATGACAGGCGGTACTTCTCGCCAAACCAGCTCGGCACCAGATAACTCACCATCCGCTCGATGGAATACACCGCCACCACCGCCCCCAGGGACTCACGCCCCCGCTGCACCGGCACATAGGCCTCCAGGACAGCCATGTTGCGGGCATTCACGTAAGGATCGCCATAGACCATGCGTCCCAGCTCCCGAGCCCGTCCCAGCACCACCATCTGGTCCCGGGACAGGGCATCGCCGACCAGCCAGTCGGTGGTATCAAAAGGAGCAGTCCATCGGACGCGCTGATCAGAAGCCACCCACACCACGTTTACAAGCTCGGAATTGTTGGCAATGTGCTGGTTGGCACGTACCTGAAAGGCGTCCGCATCCAGCCCATCGGACGCCAGTTCCCGAGCCAGCTGGCCCAGGAACTCTTCGGTCCCCTGCATGTGCTGGCGCATGGTCTGCTCCGCCCACTGGACATCCCGGGCAAGTCCATTGCGCTGGGTTTCAACTTCCTGGCGCTGGAGCGTCCAGACCAGGATCAGCATCACCAGCGCAAACAGCAGCACGGCAACGTACGGGGCTGTCCAGTACCAGTTGGCCCGGACGGGCTTGCGGGGAGGAAGGCTCTTGTTCGGCATTTGCCCTGCATCCTGATGGTGGATGCGCCCCCCGGGCATCGGGACATACCCTTATGGCCAGCCCGCGGCCGATTGGAGCGGCCCTCCATTAAAGCCTTTGCCCCGGGCGGATAGGATGGCAGGATAGCGATGCACAGAACAAGGGCCGACCATGAGTGGCCCGTCCCCGTGGAGACATCCTTGCAGCCCTTCCTTTCCATCGCCCTGTGGACCCTGCTGGCAACGACGGCTGGCCATGCGGGGGCCATCGAGCCCATCAAGATCGGGGTGTCCGGCCCTTTCACCGGAGGATCGAACCCCATGGGCATCGCCATGCGCGACGGGATCCGGCTCGCCGTACAGGAAATCAATGATGCCGGAGGCATTCTCGGCCGTCCCCTCAAGCTCATCGAACGGGACGACGAGGCCCGCCCGGAGCGGGGCGCCCAGGTCGCACAGGAAATGATCTCCCAGGAAAAGGTGATCGCCGGCCTGGGCATCGTCAACACCGGGGTTGCCCTGGCCAGCCAGCGCTTTTATCAGCAGGCCCATGTCCCGATGATCACCTCCGTTGCGACCGGCTCGATCATCACCAAGCAGTTCCTGCCCCCCCAGTACCCGGACAACTACATCTTCCGGGTGTCAGCCCCCGACTCCATCCAGGCCGCCATGATCGTCGAGGAAGTCGTCCTCCGGCAGCGCCTGCGCAAGCTGGCCATCTTCCACGACAGCACCAACTACGGCCAGCTGGGACGGGAAGACCTGGAGCGGGCGATGGAACAGCACAACATCCGGCCCGTGGCAGTGGAACGCTTCAACATCCGTGACGTGGACATGACGCCCCAGCTGGCCCGTGCCCGGGCAGCCGGCGCTGAGGCCATCCTGACCTACGGCCTCGGCCCTGAACTGGCCCAGATTGCCAACGGGATGGTGCGGATCGGCTGGAAAGTCCCGATGGTGGGCAGTTGGGCGATGGCCATGTCCAACTTCATCGACAACGCAGGCCCCAACGCCGAAGGCGCGCGCATGCCCCAGACCTTCATTCAGGAAGGCAACACCCCCCGCCGCAAGGCCTTCCTGGAAAGTTACCGAAAACGTTTCGGTGTCGAAAGGATTCCGGTGCCCCCTGCTGCGGCCCAGGGCTATGACTCCATGCTGCTCCTGGCCAGCGCCATCCGCCAGGCCCGCAGCACCGACGGGCCGCGCCTGCGGGAAGCCCTGGAATCCCTCAAGGAACGGGTGGAAGGCATCGTGATGCTCTACGACCGCCCCTTCTCCAGGACCGACCACGAGGCGATCGACTCGCCCAAGGCCACAGTCATCGGAGAGATCCGTAACAGACAGGTGGTCTTCGCTTACGACGCAGACCGCAGGCGTGACGCCCAGTCCAGATGACCCTGTCAGCGGAATGCCTTTTTCCGCGCCAGGCAGGGGATTTCCCCCCTCCCTCATCCCTGGCTTTTTCTTGCAACCCTGTCGCATCAGGCTTCACCAGCAGCCCCCCGCCCCACCCTGCAACACCAAGACATCAACACGTTTGGCCCTCCGGAGTTCGGGCCCGGCCAGAGGGCCTTCGTCCTGCATCACGGCAGCACGGAAATCCATGCTGCCGCCGGGCATTATCTATTGCACGATGCGATATTTGGTTTTATATTGCGAAATACAAGAGCTGCAATCCGGCTCCACAGGTTTGTTTTTAAGCCCTGCTGCCGTTACCCACGTCAGCTATCCACAACCCGCAAGTCATGAGGAGACAAGACCATGGCAGCGAATACGCATAACGACCGGGCCGACATGGACGCCCAGGAAACCAAGGAATGGCTGGACGCGCTGGCAGGCGTGGTCGAACAGGAGGGCGCCGAACGGGCCCATTTCCTGATCGAGAAGCTGATCGAGGCAGGCCGCGAGGAAGGGATCGACATCCCCTACTCCGCCAACACCCAGTACATCAACACGATCCCTGCCGACCAGCAGCCCAAGTACCCGGGCGATCCGGACATGGAGATCAAGCTCCACTCCTACATTCGCTGGAACGCCATGGCCATGGTCGTGCGGGCCAACAAGCACACCAACGTGGGCGGCCACATCGCCTCCTTCGCCTCTGCTGCAGCCCTCTACGACGTGGGCTTTTCCCATTTCTGGAAGAGCATCGACCATGACACCGGCGGCGATCTGATCTACTTCCAGGGCCACTCCGTGCCCGGCGTGTATTCCCGCGCCTACATGCTCGGCCGCCTCACCGACGAGCAGATGGACAGCTTCCGGCAAGAATCCGAAGGCCAGGGCATCTCGTCCTACCCGCACCCCTGGCTGATGCCGGACTTCTGGCAGTTCCCCACCGTGTCCATGGGCCTCGGCCCCCTGTGCGCCATTTACTCCGCGCGCTTCATGAAATACCTCGCCAGCCGCGGCCTGATCGACGCCGCCAAGGCCGAGCAGCGCAAGGTGTGGGCCTTCCTCGGCGACGGCGAGACCGACGAGGTCGAGTCCCTGGGCGCCATCGGCATGGCCGGCCGTGAAAGGCTGGACAACCTGATCTTCGTGATCAACTGCAACCTGCAGCGCCTGGACGGCCCGGTGCGTGGCAACGGCAAGATCATCCAGGAACTCGAAGCCGAGTTCCGCGGCGCCGGCTGGAACGTCATCAAGCTGATCTGGGGCACCCACTGGGACGCCCTGTTCAACCGCGACAAGAAGGGCATCCTCAAGAAGCGCATGATGGAGCTGTGCGACGGCGAGTATCAGACCTTCAAGGCCAAGAACGGCGCCTACGTCCGCGAGAACTTCTTCAACACCCCCGAGCTGCGTGAGCTGGTGGCCGACTGGACCGACGACGAGGTGTGGAACCTCAACCGCGGCGGCCACGATATCTTCAAGATCTTCACCGCCTACAACGCCGCGGTTAACCACAAGGGCGCCCCGACCCTGATCCTCGCCAAGACCATCAAGGGCTTCGGCATGGGCCAGTCCGGCGAGGCCATGAACATCTCCCACCAGCAGAAAAAGCTGGACATCGACTCGATCCGCCGCTTCCGCGACCGCTTCGGCATCCCGGTGCCCGACGACAAGCTGGCCGAGCTGCCTTACCTGCGCTTCCCCGAAGACTCCCCCGAATACAAGTACATGATGCAGCGCCGGGTGGACCTGGGCGGCTTCCTGCCCCAGCGCCGCCGCAAGGCCGAGCCCCTGGCCGTGCCGGGCCTCGACGCCTTCGGCGCCCTGCTCAAGGCCTCCGGCGAAGGCCGCGAGCTGTCCACCACGATGGCCATCGTGCGCATCATGAACACCCTGCTCAAGGACAAGCAGATCGGCAAGAACATCGTCCCCATCGTGCCCGACGAATCGCGCACCTTCGGCATGGAAGGGATGTTCCGCCAGTACGGCATCTGGAACCAGCAAGGCCAGAAGTACGTTCCCGAAGACCATGACCAGCTCATGTTCTACAAGGAGAGCGAGACCGGCCAGGTGCTCCAGGAAGGCATCAACGAAGCCGGCGCCATGGCCGACTGGATCGCCGCCGGCACCGCCTACAGCGTGCACGGCGTGCAGATGGTGCCCTTCTACATCTTCTATTCCATGTTCGGCCTGCAGCGCACCATGGACCTGTGCTGGGCGGCTGCCGACCAGCGCACCCGGGGCTTCCTGATCGGCGGTACCGCCGGCCGCACCACCCTGAACGGCGAAGGCCTGCAGCACGAGGACGGCCACAGCCAGCTGATGGCCAACATGATCCCCAACTGCATCAGCTACGACCCGACCTTCCAGTACGAAGTGGCTGTGGTGGTGCAGGACGGCATGCGCCGCATGTTTGCTGAGCAGGAAGACGTCTATTACTACCTGACGGTGATGAACGAGAACTACGAGCACCCGGAAATGCCCGCGGGTGCCGAGGCCGACATCATCAAGGGAATGTATGCCTTCCGTAAGGGCGGCGCCGGAGACGTGCGCGTCCAGCTGCTGGGCTCCGGCACGATCTTCAATGAAGTCATCGCTGCTGCCGACCTGCTCAAGAACGACTGGGGTGTGGAAGCCGACATCTGGGGCTGCCCCAGCTTCAACGAGCTGGCCCGCGACGGCCAGGACACCTACCGCTGGAACCTGCTGCACCCGCTCGAAGCCCCGAAGAAGAGCCACGTGGAGCAAAAGCTCGACGGCGCCGTCGGCCCGGTCATCGCCGCCACCGACTACATCCGTCTGTTCTCCGAGCAGATCCGTCCCTACGTCAAGAACACCTACGTCACCCTGGGCACCGACGGTTTCGGCCGCTCCGACACCCGTGAAAAGCTGCGCCACTTCTTTGAAGTGGATCGCCACTGGGTCACCCTGGCCGCCCTCAAGGCGCTGGCCGACGAAGGCAGGATCGAACGCGACAAGGTTGCCGCCGCCCTGGTCAAGTACAAGCTTGACCCGAACAAGCCCAACCCCATGTCCGTCTGATCGCGAGGAGCGCAAACATGAGCCAACTCATCGAAGTAAAGGTTCCGGACATCGGCGATTTCGACCAGGTGCCGGTGATCGAACTGTTCGTCAAGGTCGGTGACACCATCAAGGTGGACGACGCCATCGCCACCCTGGAATCCGACAAGGCCACCATGGACGTGCCCTCGTCGGCCGCCGGCGTGGTCAAGGAAGTGCTGATCAGCCTGGGCGACAAGGTTGCCGAAGGCACCGTGCTGATCCGCGTCGAGGCCGCCGGCGCTGCCGCTGCGGCGCCCGCCCCGGCTGCGGCGGCTCCGGCACCCGCAGCTGCCGCGCCGGCTCCGGCCGCCGCTCCGGCTGGTGCCGCCCCCGCCGCCGGTGGTGGCGTGGTTGAAGTGAAGGTGCCGGACATCGGCGATTTCGACTCCGTCCCGGTGATCGAGCTGTTCGTGAAGGTCGGCGACAGCATCAAGGCGGAAGACGCCATCGCCACCCTCGAGTCCGACAAGGCCACCATGGACGTCCCCTCCTCCGCCACCGGCGTGGTGAAGGAAGTGCTGGTCAAGCTGGGCGACAAGGTCTCCGAAGGTTCCGTGCTGATCAAGGTTGAAACGGGTGCCGGCGCTGCTGCCGCCCCCGCGCCGGCCGCCAGCGCAGCGGCGCCTGCTCCGGCTGCCGCGGCCCCCGCTGCAGCACCGGCAGCCGCTCCGGCCGCTGCCGCCCCGGCGGCTGCCGCCGCGCCGTCTGCCGTCACCCTGGGCGGCAAGGTGCACGCCAGCCCGTCGGTGCGCGCGTTCGCCCGAGATCTGGGCGTCGATCTGGCCCAGGTCAAGGCCACCGGCCCCAAGAACCGCATCCTGAAGGAAGACGTCTCCGCCTTCGTCAAGGGCGCCATGAGCACCGGCGTCGTTCCGGGCAAGACCGTGGCCGCCGCGGCCGTGGGCAGCCTGGGGGGTGGGCTGGACCTGCTGCCCTGGCCGAAGGTGGATTTCGCCAAGTTCGGCGAGATCGACGTCAAGCCCCTGTCGCGCATCAAGAAGATCTCCGGCCAGAACCTGGCCCGCAACTGGGCGATGATCCCGGCCGTCACCTACCACGAGGACGCCGACATCACCGACCTGGAGGCCTTCCGCGTCCAGATGAACAAGGAGTTCGAGAAGTCCGGCAAGAAACTCACCATGCTCGCCTTCATCATCAAGGCCTCGGTGCGCGCCCTGCAGGAGTTCCCCGAGTTCAACACCAGTCTCGACGGCGACAACCTGGTCTACAAGAAGTACTTCAACATCGCCTTCGCCGCCGACACCCCCAATGGCCTGGTCGTCCCGGTCATCAAGGATGCCGACAAGAAGAGCGTGTTCGAGATCGCCGCAGAATCGGGCAACCTGGCCAAGCTGGCCCGTGACGGCAAGCTCAAGCCGGCCGACATGTCCGGTGCCTGCTTCACCATCTCCAGCCTCGGCGGCATCGGCGGCACCTACTTCGCGCCCATCGTCAATGCACCCGAAGTGGCCATCCTGGGGGTCAACAAGTCGGTAATGAAGCCGGTTTGGGACGGCAAGCAGTTTGTGCCGCGCCTGACCCTGCCCATGTCGCTCACCGCCGACCACCGCGTGATCGACGGCGCCCTGGCGACCCGCTTCAACGTGTACCTCGCCCAACTGCTGGCCGACTTCCGTCGGGTCATGCTCTGAAATCGGTGAGGAGTGAGGGGTGAGGGGTGAGGCGTAAAAACCTCACCTCCCCCGCGCTTTTCACACTACGCCCAAAGAGGTGATCAAGATGAGTCAATTAGTGGAAGTCAAAGTACCCGACATCGGCGATTTCGCCGACGTGCCGGTGATCGAGCTGTTCGTAAAGGTCGGTGACACCATCAAGGTGGACGACGCCATCGCCACCCTCGAGTCCGACAAGGCCACCATGGATGTGCCCTCCTCCGCAGCCGGCGTGATCAAGGAGGTCAAGGTGGCCCTGGGCGACCGGGTCGGCGAAGGCAAGGTGCTGATCGTCGTCGAAGCCGACGGCGCCGGTGCCAGCCCCGCTCCGGCTGCGGCGGCAGCACCGGCTGCAGCGCCTGCCGCGGCACCGGTGGCGGCTCCAGCCGCTGCCAGCCACGGCGGTTCGGCCGACGTGGAGTACGACCTGGTCGTGCTCGGCGCCGGCCCCGGCGGTTACTCCGCGGCCTTCCGCGCCGCCGACCTGGGTCTCAAGACCGCCATCATCGAGCGCTACGCCACCCTCGGCGGCGTGTGCCTGAACGTGGGCTGCATCCCCTCCAAGGCCCTTCTGCACGTGGCCGCGGTGATGGACGAAGCGGAGCACATGGGCGCCGCCGGCGTCAGCTTCGCCAAGCCCACGGTGGATGTGGACGTGCTGCGCACCCACAAGGAAAAGGTCGTCGGCAAGCTTACCGGTGGTCTGGCCGGCATGGCCAAGGGCCGCAAGGTGGACATCATCCGTGGCTACGGTCACTTCCTCGACCCGAACCACATCGAAGTCGAAGAAACCACCGGCACCAGCCAGGACAAGACCGGCGCGAAAAAGGTGGTGAAGTTCAGGCAGGCCATCATCGCGGCCGGCTCGGCGGCGGTGCATCTGCCCTTCATCCCCCGCGATCCGCGCATTGTCGATTCCACCGGCGCACTCGAACTGCGCTTCGTGCCCGGCAAGCTGCTGGTCATCGGCGGCGGCATCATCGGCCTCGAAATGGCCACCGTTTATTCCTCCCTCGGCGCCCGCGTCGATGTGGTGGAGATGATGGACGGCCTGATGCAGGGCCCCGACCGGGACGCCGTGAAGGTGTGGGAGAAGCAGAACACCCACCGCTTCGACAAGATCATGCTGAAGACCAAGACGGTCGGCGTGGATGCCCGGGAAGACGGCCTCTACGTCACCTTCGAAGGCGAAGGCGTGTCGCCGGAGCCGGTCAGGTACGACATGATCCTGCAGTCGGCGGGGCGTGCCCCGAACGGCAAGAAGATCGGCGCCGAGAAGGCGGGCGTGATCGTGACCGAGCGCGGCTTCATCCCCGTCGATGCCCAGATGCGCACCAACGTGCCCAACATCTTCGCCATCGGCGACGTGGTCGGCCAGCCGATGCTTGCCCACAAGGCCGTGCATGAAGCCCACGTGGCCGCCGAAGTCGCCGCCGGGCACAAGGCCGCCTTCGATGCCACCGTGATCCCGGGCGTGGCCTACACCCATCCGGAAGTGGCATGGGTCGGCTACACCGAAGCCCAGGCCAAGGCCGAAGGCAAGAAGGTGGAAACCGCCAAGTTCCCCTGGGCAGCCAGCGGCCGCGCCATCGCCAACGGCGCCGACTACGGCTTCACCAAGCTGATCTTCGACGCCGAAACGCACCGGGTGATCGGCGGCACCATCGTCGGCCCGTCGGCCGGCGACATGATCGGCGAAGTGTGCCTGGCCATCGAGATGGGCGCCGATGCCGTGGATATCGGCAAGACCATCCACCCCCACCCGACCCTGGGCGAAACCGTTGGCATGGCCGCCGAAGTGGCCCACGGCAGCTGCACCGACGTTCCGCCGGCACGCAAGAAGTAAAGACTCAACGGGTCGTTGAAAGCACAAGGCGGCCGGGAGGCCGCCTTGTGCTTTATGGTGTACTCGCCGATCAAGCCGCCTGACGGCGGCGTGCAAATCCCACACCGGCCAAGCCAAGGCACAGCAAGGCGGCCGAGGCGGGCTCAGGGACATTGTTGACAGCGTTGACGACGATGTTGTCGAAGGAATGGTAGGGCGCTGTCTGCGTCCAGCGAACCGCGGTCACGTTGTCGAACGCGTTGTCAAAAGCGAATGTCTGCAGTCTCGAGAAGACCAGATCGGTGACGAAGGTGGCAGTAGCGGTACCGCCCCCCAACAAATCCGCCATGAAGGTAACGCTGGTCCTGGCCGCTCCATTCAAGCTATCGAGATCGATGCTGTCCAGCGAAAAAGCACCGCCACCGATCTTCGTGAGCCGGGTTACGCCATTGATGGAGTCATTATTAACCCGGCAATCAAATAGCTAAATTACTGAGCGTAGCGAACGTACTCATGGCTGAAATACGACCGCACACGATCCGGCATCGCAGCGATGCGTTCCATGCACGTACGCGCCTTCTCGAGA
>NZ_JAQUVG010000117.1 GCF_028693495.1 Zoogloea sp.
AAATGTTTCAACTGAGCGTCAAAACTTTGATGGCGCAACCCGCGCGCGCTCTGATTTTTCAGCGTTTTACAGCTTGCTTGAAACGAGCTGAAATTTAAGTGGTGCCCCCTGACGGAATCGAACCGCCAACTGATGATTACAAGTCAACTGTTATACCACTTAACTAAGGGGGCCCGGATTGAGGGGAAATTCACCTGCGAGGACGCAAGATCAACCCCCGCACCACCTTTTACTGCGGTGCAGGCTCAAGCTGGGAACGGATTATAAACAAACCGGCTCATTCCCGCAGCCCAGTTGTCGACATGCCCATCCCCTTCAACGTGAGGACGCGGGAGACGACGTCCTGCTGCTTCATTTCCGACGGGCAGGGCAAGCACGATGGATGAACTTGACCTTCCCCTCCGGGAAGTGGAGTGAATAGCGAACGACCGATCCATGCGAAACTCTCAGATCGGGAAGACCGCCGCCGAAATCGCGGAGACACTCAGCCTGAGCGTGAAAACGGAGGGGCACAGATCCGGCGCAGCCTTCAACCAGTCGGGATAAAGCCGTTACAATTCCCCCGTTCATCAACGATCACCGGGATGGGCCTACCGCCTGCGCAGACAGGCACATAGACGGACCATGCAACGCTTGAAACCTCCGCGCCACATAAAGAAGATGACCGATACCAGCCAACCCTCGGACGTGGCCAGGGAAACCCTCCGGCAACTGGCACTGCGCCGCATTACCCCGACTCCGGACAATTACCGGGCGCTCTACCACGAGATTGCTGGCTCGGTGGCTGAAGACATTTTCCCTGAGCGCGCGCTCAAACTTATTGCAGCAGCCCTTCCCCGGGATAACCAGGACTCCATCCGCCTCGCGCGCGAGTTCGAACTGGCGGTGTCCCGGGCCGAATGGTCGGCCATCCGCAATACGGTCGTGGAAGCCTTTCAGCGCCCCCCCGCGCTTGAACTTCACTGGGGTAACCTGCTGAAGGACTTCGTCGTCGAATGGGACCGGCGTCAGGCAGGCCTGACCCAGGCACGCAAACGGGAGATGCTCGAGCGCGTCCTGTCTGCCTCTGGCGGAAAACCGGACAAGCTGTTCGAACGCCTGCAGGGCCTGCTGCGCGCCTGGTCCCGGAATGACCAGAGCGAGGACTTCAGCAGCAGCGCAGACAACCAGGTCGCCATAGATGCACCAGCATCCGAAACGCCCTCCTCCCCCGACCCGCTCCTGGACCTGCTGACCGCACTCCTGGACAGTCTCGCCACCCAGTTGCAGCCGGAAGACGTGCCACTGGCCAGGGAGGCTCGACAACTTGCCCACATGCTGCGGGACGTCGCCCCGTCGACGACCGATCTTCTGCGCCAACGCTTCGATGCATTTCGTCGGGCCATTGAGTGGACTTACGAAGACCAGAATGCCCTACGGGCCGCACTGACCCGGGTGCTCCAGCTCATTCTCGACAACATCAGCAAGCTTGTCGTGGACGATCGCTGGCTCCACGGACAGATCACGCTGATGGAGGAGGTACTCGAGCACCCACTGGATGTAAGGCTCCTTGGCGAACTTGAAAGCCGGCTGAGAGACGTCATCCTCCGCCAGGAAACCTTGAAAGGCGAGCTCTGTGAAGCCCAGACGCGCCTGAAGGACATGCTCGTCCGCTTTGTGGACCGGCTCGGGGAGTTCTCGGAAGCCACCGAGGAATACCATGACAAGATCAGCCAGTGCGCCGAACGGATTGAGGACGCCAGGGACATCTCCGAACTGACCGAAGTGATTGCTGAAGTGATGCGGGAAACCCGCACTGTCCAGGACTCCACCCTACGCTCGAGGCAGGAGCTCGAGGAGCTTCGCAGCCGTGTGGACAGCGCCAATGGCGAGATATCCCGCCTGCAGCAGGAATTGGCGCAGACCAGCGAACTGATCCGCCATGACCCCCTGACTGGCGTACTCAACCGCAAGGGGCTGGATGAAGCACTGGCCCGGGAAGCGGCCCAGGCCCGCCGCCGGGGAACACCCCTGTGTCTTGGCCTGCTCGATGTGGACAACTTCAAGCAGATCAACGACCAGCACGGCCACCAAACCGGCGACGAAGCCCTGCAGCACCTGGTCGAAGTTGTGCGGGAGAACCTGCGCCCGCAGGACTCCGTGGCCCGTTACGGTGGAGAAGAGTTCGTCATCCTGCTGCCAGACACGGATCTTGAATCCGGGATTGCCACGCTCACCCGGCTGCAGCGAGCCCTGACCAAGCGGTTTTTCCTCGCTCGTCAGCAAAAGCTCCTGATCACCTTCAGCGCGGGCGTCGCCGCACTCCAGCATGACGAAACACCGGAATGCGCTATCGACCGGGCAGACAAGGCGATGTACATCGCCAAGCGCTCGGGTAAGAACAGGGTGCTCGCAGCCCAATGACAAAACAATAAATCAAAACCCTCCAGACACCCCGACTCCCGACCATCACCAGAACAAGATTATGCTAAATTGGTATCGACATGACATCAAAGTCGATATCAACCCTCCTCGGTGCCCTCCTCCCATCCATGCTCGCAGCCCCTGCGGCAGCCGATGACCTGGGCCGTCTGTTCCACTCGGTGGACGAAAGGGCCCACATGGACCGCCAGGCCCGGGCCCGGATACACCCACCGCCCCGTCTGGACGGCATACTGATCCGCAGCAGCGGAGTTCCCACCATCTTCCTGAACGGTGAAGCCACCCAACCGTCCCCTGGACAGGTCATCCGGAAGGACGGCAAGGCCTGGGTCCCGGGCCCCGATGGCCGAGGCCACCTGCTGCAGGTCGGTGAACCACTCACCCCCCCCTGATGACACCCCACCGGCATCAGACAGGCATGATTCTGCCGGCCATCGTGATTCTCCTCGCGCTGGGCAGCTTTGGCTGGCTGCTGGCCAGCCAGGATGGACCCGCCCAAAGGGCTGCGCGAGCACTTGACGCGGAACGACGTAGCGCCCAGGCGCTGCAGATCGCCCGGGAAGCCCTGCTGGGGTTCGCCGCCAACTATCGCAACAGCGAACACCCGAATGCCGATTTTGGATATCTGCCCTGCCCCGACCTGAACGGAGATGGCTCTTCTGAAACCTGCGGCAGGCAAGGACACACCAGCGTTGGACGACTACCCTACCTCACCCTCAATCTGCCCGACCTGAGGGATGGAGGAGGTGAATGTCTCTGGTATGCCGTCGCCGGCAGCATGAAAAACAACCCCAAGGCGGCCGCTGTCAATTGGGACAGCAAAGGCCGTTTTCGACTCCTTGACGAGAATCGCCAGCCCCGCGCCTTGCGTGGAGATCAAGACGGACTTGCCGTTGCCGTGGTGATTGCCCCCGGACGCCCCAACGGTGAGCAACAACGCAGCCCTGGCCCAGGACGCTGCGGCGGTGACCCGGAAGCCCGCCAACTGGAGCACTACCTGGAGACTCTTGCGTCCACCCATGCTACGGACGTCATCGAGGTACAACCACCATCAGACCGCAACAACGACCGGGTTGCCACGATCACGACCGGCGACATCTACACACGCCTGAAGCTTCGCCCCAGTTACACCCGTCATCTGCAGCGGGTGTTCGAAGCTGTCGCCGCCTGCCTTGATGCCACCAACCTGCCGCCCCCGGTCGGCAACGCCCGCCACGGGCCAGTCCAGCTCGGCCGCCTGCCTGCGGCTGACAGCCTGCGCGGAACCTGCCGCCAGGAAGATCTGCGGGACGCCACCGGTAACTGGCTGCCGATGATGCGCTACGCCCGCTGCATCAATGGACGGGACTGTCTGGCAGGCGGTAACCGGCGCTGTCGCGGAGCACTGCTCTTTGCCGGTGAGCCCCTTGGTGGCACACGCCCCCAGCGACGGGATGGCAGCGCAGACAGCCAGGCCATCGAACAGTATCTGGAAGCCCCCACCCTGGCAGCGCTGACCGCGGGCGAGCTGACCGGACTTCCGGAGCGGATCCTGCTCTCTCCCCCTCACAGCACCACGGACGTGGCGCTTTGCCTGCCCTGACCCGGCCATGCGGAAAACATACCCCACTGCTACCCGCCAGGAAGCTTTCACCCTGGTGGAGATGGCCGTTGTACTGCTGATTCTCACCCTGCTCGCCAGCGGTCTTACCGTCGGTCTGTCAGGCCATCTGGCCCGTCGCGCCGAACGCGCCACGGACGACGCCCTGGCAGAAACACGGGATGCACTGGTGGGCTATGCCCTGCGCCATGGACGCTTCCCCTGCCCGGCGCGTGGCCCCAACGACGGCAGTGAAGACAGAGGCAGCAGCACCTGCAACAAGACCCGCGGGTTAATCCCCTGGACCACCCTGGGGATCGCAGGTACCGACGGCTGGGACAACCGCCTGCACTACGCCATCACCGAGCGCTATACCCGCCAGCTCAGCGAAATGCTCCAGGGCAACCTCACCAACATGATCGACGGCCAGCTGGAAGTCCGCACCCGCAGCCTGGACGGTAGCGAACAAAGCCTCACCACCCAGGGTGGAATGACCCCTCTTGTCATCCTGTCCCATGGGGCCAATGGTCTCGGTGCCACCAGCCGGGAGGGCCAGCGGCGTCTTGCCGCCACCGCTGGCAGCGACGAAGCCCACAACGCTGCTGCCAGCGGAACGCTGTTCTACAGCCGCACCCCCTCCGAGAACCCCGAAGCTCCTGGAAGTACCTTTGATGACCGGGTCAGCTGGCTCTCTCCCAACCTCCTTGCCCACCGCCTGATCGGCACAGGCCACCTCCCCTGAGCAGGATGCCTTGCGCATTCCGGGACGCAAACCCCAGCCCTCCGCCAACAATTCGGCCCATGCCTCCGTATATGCTATTAACATAAACTGGCACTTCAACGACAGGAGGAAGGCATCATGAAAAAGCAACAACAGGGCTTCACGCTGGTGGAGATCGCAGTCGTTCTGGTCATCATCGGACTGCTGCTGGGAGGCGTCCTGAAAGGACAGGAGCTGATCAACAGCGCCAAGGTCAAAAGCATGGTGAGCGACTTTCGTTCAAGCTCCACTTACGTGTTCGGCTATCAGGACCGCTTCAGGGCCATGCCGGGTGACGATCCCGGCGCCCCCGGCCGGCTCGCCGGAGCCATCCGGGCCTCCACCGGGGGAACCGCCGGCAATGGGCGCATTGAAGGGGCCTGGAACTCCACCACCCCGACGGATGAATCGGTGCTTCTCTGGCAGCATGTGCGGCTGGCCAACCTGGCCAATGGAGACAGTCGCAACCCGGGAGCATCAGACGTGGTACTGGCCGACTGGCTGCCACGCAACGCCGCCGGGGGGCGGATCGGCATCACCGGTGTCAGTCCTGTGGCGGGCTGGGCGGGCAGCTTCTTTGTCTGCCAGGACAATCTGAACGGCAGCTTCGCACGCCAGATCGACATTGCAATGGATGACGGCCTTCCGGCCAGCGGCAGCGTACGCCTGCTCGCCAACAGCGTCTCCAGTGGGACCCCGATCACCCCGGGCGAACTGAACGATGCAGGCCTTTACACGGTCTGCGCCATATTCTAGACCGGCCAGGCATCAGAAGCCCTTCAAAAGGCGGGCCTCGGCAAGCGTCAGCTGAGACGGAGTCCCCAGCAGGACCAGCACATCATCCAGTTCCAGGCGGGTATCCTGCTGGGGGTCCACGACTCGCACCCGCTGACGCCGCAGGGCACTGACCTCGACACCGGTTTCCCCCAGATGGAGCTCTTCCAGACTGAACCCAATGCCATGGGCCCCCGCCGCCAGAACGATCGAGTGGAGGCGGGTTTGCTGGCGCTCTTCAAGCGCCTCCTCATGGATATGCTCGCCTCCCCGGTAAATTCCCCTCAGCAAATGGTAGCGCTCCGCGCGCACCTCACGTATCCGCTTGAGAATGCGTGGCAAGGGAACTCCAAGAAGGGCCAGGGCATGGGACGCCAGCATCAGGGAAGACTCCACCGCTTCCGGCACAACCTCTGCGGCTCCCGCCTGCTGCAAGCGCTCCAGATCGATTTCATCAGCGGTCCGCACCACGACAGGGACGTCTGGCCGGCACGCCCGCACCTGGCTGATGGCCCGCAAGGCTGCTTCCGTATCCGCGTAGGTCACCACCACCACGGAGGCACGCGCAATCCCCGCAGCAATGAGCGTCTCGCGCTTCGCCGCGTCACCGAAAACCACGGTTTCCCCAGCGGCGGCAGCCTCCCGAACCCGCTCCGGATCAAGATCAAGAGCAATGTAAGTGATCCCCTCCTGCTCCAGTAAACGCCCCAGATACTGACCGTTGCGACCAAAACCACACAGGATTGCGTGCTTGTCCACAAACATGGACTGGGTCGCAATGGTTGTCAGCTGGAGCGAACGGCTCATCCACTCGGAGGGAACAAGACGAAGCACGATCTTCTCGCTGTACTGGACGATCAACGGAGCCAGCAGCATGGACAGCACCAGAGCGGCGACCACCACCTGGGACAAGGCCGGCGGCAACAAGCGGGCCTGATCCACCTGGCTCAGCAGGACGAAACCGAACTCTCCACCCGCGCACAGCCACAGGCCAGTCCGGGCCGCAGTACCCTGAGGGCTTCCCAGCAGCCGGGACGCACCTCCAACAATGATGAACTTCCCCACCAGAAGGGCGAGCAAGATACCAAGCACTGCAGGAAAGTTCACGATGATCAGTCCCACGTCAAGGAACATGCCCACCGTCACGAAGAACAAGCCCAGCAACACATCCCGGAAGGGCTTGATATCCTCTTCCACGTGATAGCGGTATTCCGTCTCCGAAATCAGCATCCCGGCCAGGAAGGCTCCCAGTGCCAGGGACAGACCGACAATTTCCGTCAGCCAGGCCAGCCCCAGGGTGATGAACAGCACGTTCAGCATGAAGAACTCGGCTGAACGCTGACGAGCCACATGGAAGAACCAGCGACGCATCAGCTTCTGACCAAGAAACAGCACCAGAGACAGCATGACGACCGCTTTCAGGGCGGCCACACCCAGAGTCCCCATCAGCTCATCAGCCGGTCGGGACAAGGCCGGGATCAGGATAAGCAGCGGGACCACGGCCAGATCCTGGAACAACAGGACACCGATGGTTTCCCGCCCATGCTTGGAGTCCAGTTCGAGCCGGTCTGACAGCAGCTTGGAGAGGATTGCCGTGGATGACATCGCCAGGGTCCCCCCGAGCGCGAAGCTTGCCCCCCAGCCGAGCCCCGCCAAGGCGCCGATCACCATGACGGCGAAGGTCGTGGCGAGCACCTGCACGGCCCCCAGCCCGAATACGATCCGCTTCATGCTGTAGAGACGCGGCAAAGAAAATTCCAGGCCGATGGTAAACATCAGAAAGACCACACCAAACTCGGCCAGATAACGGGCGCCACCCGTATCCGGCATCAGATTCAGTGCATGAGGCCCCACGGCCGCCCCGACCATCAGGTAACCAAGCACCGGCGGCAGGTTCATGGATCGGAAAATCCCCACCACGAACACCGCACCAGCGAGAAGGATGAGAACCAGTTCGAGGGTATTGACCATGAGGGGGCAGGATGGGCGCGGACGGGCCGATTAGTCGTTCTGATATACTCTGTTGCCTGATTATACTCATCCAGCTCATGAGCCCGGCCCCCAGACCTGCTGTTGCCGCCCGTGTTCTCGAACTCGCCCGCCGCGTCCTGACGATCGAGGCCGAAGCCATACAGGCCCTGTCCGATCGTCTGGACGGCAGCCTGGTGCGAGCCGTCGATCTGATCCTTGCTTCGCCCGGGCGAGTCATCGTGTCAGGGGTTGGCAAATCCGGCCACATCGGACGAAAATTTGCGGCGACCCTTGCCAGCACAGGTACGCCTGCCTACTTTGTTCATGCAGCGGAAGCCGCTCACGGCGATCTGGGCATGATCACCTCCAGTGACGTCCTCATCGCCCTGTCCTACTCCGGTTCGGGCGAGGAGCTGCTCAAGATCGTTCCACTGATCAAGCGTCAAGGGGCCAGGCTCATCGCCATCACGGGAAACACCTCATCCCCCCTGGCCCAGGAAGCCGATGTGCATCTTGACGCTGCGGTCAAGGAAGAGGCGTGCCCCTTGAACCTGGCGCCTACAGCCAGCACCACCGCGAGCCTGGCCCTGACCGATGCCCTCGCCGTGGCCCTGCTGGATGCCCGCGGCTTTGGCGCCGACGACTTCGCCCGCTCCCATCCGGGCGGCGCTCTCGGGCGGCGTCTGCTGACCCACGTGGAGGACGTGATGCGCACTGGCAGTGCCATCCCCCGGGTTGCCGAACATGCGCTTCTCGCGGATGCCCTGATGGAAATGACCCGCGCCGGCATGGGCATGACCGCCATTGTGGGCTCCGATGACCGGATCGTCGGCATCTACACCGACGGCGACCTGCGCCGCTCCCTGGCCAGCGGCTGCAACTTCAGCAGCGCCGGGGTGGCCGAAGTGATGAGCCTTGGCCCACGCACCATCCAGGCGCGAGCCCTGGCCGTCGAAGCAGCCGAAATGATGGAGCGCCTTCGCATCAGTCAGTTGCTGGTTACCGATGAAGGAGGCCGGCTGGTGGGCGCCCTCAATCACCACGATCTGATGCTGGCCAAGGTGATCTGATGACCCCACGGGGCCACAGCCTCTTCCCACTCATCGTGGTGACCCTCCTGGCCGGGGTCAGCGTATGGCTTGACCGCGTCACCCGCCAGGAGACACTCGCCCGGGTGGACAAGACACTCCACGAACCTGACGCTACAGCCGACGGCGTCACCCTCCGCCGCTACGACATCCGGGGCAAGACCCAGTACATCGTCGTGGCGGACAATCTGGTCCACTACGCGGACGATGAATCCACCGAACTCACCCGCCCTCGCCTCGACTACCTGAACCGTCCGGAGCCCGTGCGACTGGAAGCAGACTTTGCGACCGTCAGCAAAGATGGCCAGATCGTGGTTCTGACCGACAATGTGCTGGTACGCAGGGCCGCAGCCAACGGCAAACCCGAGTCCACCCTGCACACCGAGGAGATGACCGTCTGGCCCGACGAAGAGAGAATGCGTACCGATCGCCCGGTGACCTTGACCCAGGGTCGTACCCTGGTCACGGCAGAGCACATGGACAGCAACAACCTGGCTGGTGAGATTCACCTTCAAGGCCGGGTCCGAGGCACCCTTTACCGAAACACCCCGACGCCGAAACCATGAAATCCGTCTCCCGGCTCTTCCTCTCCGCAGCCATCCTCAGCCTGACGCTGGGCGGCGCCTCCCCCGCCCAGGCTGAGCGGGCCGATCGCAACAAACCCGTCAATATCGAGGCTGACAAGGTCACGGTAGACGACAAGAACAAGATTCACATCTTTCAGGGACGGGTCCAGCTCACCCAGGGCACTCTCACCATACGCAGTGACAAGCTGATCGTAAGCCAGGATCTGGAAGGCTACCAGCGGGGTATCGCCACCGGAGGTGAAGGGGGCCTGGCGCGCTTCCGCCAGAAGCGTGAAGGCAAGAACGAATGGGTGGAAGGGGAAGGCGAGCGCATCGAACACGATGCGCGCAGCGAGCTTTCCCAATTTTTCCAGCGCGCCCGGGTCAGGAGTGGCGATGACGAGGTCCGCGGCCAGTACATCCAGTTCAATGGACTGACAGAAACCTACCTCGTGACCAACGGCCCCAATGCAACGACCATCCCCAGCCAGCAAGGGCGGGTTCAGGTCACCCTTCAACCCAAGAAAAAGGAAGCCCCCCCCGCTCCCTGATGGCCACCCAACCTGCCCCCCTCTGCAAGGCCGCGAACCCCGCGGCCTTTTTTCCGCACCTCAACGCCGGAATGCAAGGCGGATCCACGGCGTATTCTGCAGTGCACCCCACGAAATTTGCAGCCCCTCTCATGGCACGCAAAGATGGCTTTTCTTTCAACAACTTTTCAACAAAAAGAACGTTTTGTGCAACGCAACAAAAATGTTGACAGTGTTCTTGCGCCGAATATAATGGGGACCATATTGCAACGCACCAAACCGGGGCATTGCAAACTCACGAATGCATTTCACCCATTCACTCAAGGAGATTGTCATGACCACCCCCGAGCAAATCGTTGCCGCCACCAAAGCCCACGTTGAAACCCTGCTGACCCTGGCCAACACCGCTTTCGCCAGCGCCGAGCGCATCGCCGCCCTGAAACTGCATACCGCCCACGCTGTTC
>NZ_JAQUVG010000118.1 GCF_028693495.1 Zoogloea sp.
AGGCGCAGAAGCTGAACACTTGGCTGGCCAGCGTCGAACGGCTGGCGGTTATCGAGATCGGCGCCGGCATCGACGTGCCGACAGTCCGGCTGTTCAGCGACCAGCACGAGCGGCTGATCCGGATCAACCCACGGGCGCCGCAGGTGTTCGGGCCGCGGGCGGTAGGCTTGCCGCTCGGTGGCCTGGCAGCGCTCGAAGCAATCGGCGCGCGGCTTCTCGCAGACCAATTGGGAGGACATCCGCTATGGCCAAAGTGCCACGAGTACCGCACGACAGGCGGACGAGGTGCTGAACATCCTGGCGCCCGGGCAGGAGGATTCCGGGCCAGCGGCGGCGTGCGGGGCGGTCAGAATTTCTCGTAGGGGCTTGGTGTGAATCGGCTGAATGCCGGCTTGTTCGAGAATCCAGCCCTCGATCTTGGTATGCCACATGCGCAGCAGATCCACTTGCCGGAGGCGATAGTGCTTTTCGGCCGTAGGGCTCGAGAACACCCATTCATTCCGGCGGGGCGGGGCCGCCAGCAGCGCTGGCGACGTAGGGTGTCAGGGGAATGATGCGTTACCCATCAACCTTGTCCTTGATCTCTTCGAGAGTGATTCACCGTCGTCAGCTTGCCTTGCGTCCCAGGCCGCCGAGCAGAAAAGCAATGGGGCGTTGGGGTTTGTGTGGTGCGCTGGCAGTTTGGCCCGCTGCGATACCGTCATCCAGCTTTATGCCAGTTTTTTGTTCGTAGGGCTTGCTGAAGTCGAAGCCATCGGAGGCGATGTGGCCTGGGCGTCGGCTGCGAGGGGCTTCCCGTTGTTCGCGCTCGGGACGCCGGCTGCGGCGGTCGCTGGCGTTGCTGGTTTCGCCTGCAGGGCGGGGAGCCGGTTTTGCGGGGGCGCTGTCATTGCGCCGGCGGCGACTGCCTTCACCTTCCAGGAAGTCGGGTTCAGGATCGAAGCCGGGCACGATTTCCTGGGTGATCTCCAGCTTGATCAGCTTCTGGATGTCGGCCAGGCGGTGGCGTTCTTCGGCGCTGACCAGGGAGACTGCCTTGCCTTTTTTGCCGGCACGTCCAGTTCGCCCGATCCGGTGCACGTAGTCTTCGGCAGTGTGGGGCAGTTCGAAATTGATGACGGAGGGTAGGTCCTCAATGTCCAGGCCGCGGGCCGCCACATCGGTGGCCACCAGCACACGAACCTTGCCGCTCTTGAAGCTTTCGAGGGTTTCGGTGCGGGCCTGCTGGCTCTTGTCGCCATGAATGGCGTCGGCAGAGATGCCGTGCCGGTCCAGGAAGTGAGCGAGTCGGCTGCAGGCGAACTTGGTGTCTACAAAAACCAGGATCTGGTTGGATTCTTCTTCGTGGCGGATCAGGTGGGCGAGCAGGTTACGCTTGAGGCCACTGGAAACCGGGTGCACCACGTGGCTGATGGTGTCACTGACCATGTTGCGGCGAGCCACTTCAATCAGTTGCGGACTTTTCAGCATCTGATCGGCCAGCTTCTTGATCTCATCGGAGAAAGTGGCTGAAAACAACAGACTCTGGCGATTGGCCGGAAGGAGGGCCAGGATGCGGCGGATGTCGGGAATGAAGCCCATGTCCAGCATCCGGTCTGCTTCATCCAGGATCAGGAACTCGACCTGATTCAGTGCGATGGTTTTTTGCTGAACGTGATCAAGCAGCCGTCCGGGTGTGGCCACGACAATCTCGATGCCCCGGCGCAGTTCCTGGATCTGTGGGTTCATGTCCACCCCGCCGTAGATGCAGGTGCTGCGCAGGGGGAGATGTTTGGAGTACATCTTGACCGACTCGAACACCTGCATGGCAAGTTCCCGGGTGGGCGCGAGGATCAGGGCTCGGACAGGATGGCGGGCAGGGCTGGTGGAGGCGCTGGCATGCCGCGCCAGGCGGTTCAGCAAGGGCAGGGTGAAACCTGCCGTCTTCCCGGTGCCTGTCTGGGCGCCGCCCATCACATCATGGCCGGCAAGCACAACCGGGATGGCCTGGCGCTGGATGGGTGTGGGTTCGTTATAGCCGGCTTCGGTGACAGCCTGCAGGATTTCGGGAATGAGTCCGAGTTCGGAGAACGACATGGGTGTGATCACGATCGGGGTGCAGGTTGATTAATGCGCTGCACCATACAAGTAGACCCTCATTATACATCGGGAGGGCGTCAGCGCCGTGTGAGATAGCAGCTCACTTCTTCCCGGTCGTGATAGAGATGTTTGATCCGCATCAGATATTTCTGGCCAGCGCTACGCATGCGTTGATCGATGAGGGCCCGGCACCGCTCCACCTCGTCAAAGCGCCTTTTCATCGGGAGCTTGAGATTGAAGAGGCTGCGCCGGCAGCGTCCGGTGGCGATCCAGTCGGCCATCATGGGCGCGATCCGCGAGGGTTGCTCCACCATGTCACAAACCATCCATTCAACGGGTTTTTTGGGGCGCCAGGCAAACCCGTCTGCCCGCAGGTGCTCGATCAGGCCGGTGGCCATGACGGACGGGGCGAGGGGGCCGTTGTCGATGGCGGTCACGCGCAGGCCGCGGCTGGCCAGTTGCCAGCTCCATCCTCCGGGAGCAGCGCCCAGGTCGACGGCGTGGAGTCCCGGGCGCAGACTGGCCTTCTGCTCTTCGGGGGTCAGCAGGCTCTGAAAGGCTTCGGCGAGCTTGAGGGTTGAGCGGCTGGGCGCGTCCTTGGGCATGCGCAGACGCGGGATGCCCATGGGCCAGGGAGACCCTTCACTGGCCAGGGACAGCCCCAGAAGCATGGAGCTGGGGTTTGGCATGAACAGATGCAGGCGGGGCAGGTGGAGGCTGTCCGGGCGCAGGACGCCGGCTTTGGCGAGCGCCTCCTCCAGTAGCGGGATGAAGCGCTTGAGAAATGCGGATTGTTCCTTCCCCGGATTGGTGTCGGGCGTTTCGGGCAGCACGCAGGAGATGCGCTCCCCCAGTTTTAGGATGCCCTGGACTACCGGCGATAAGCGGTCGCGTCCAGGGAGGTCGTGGAGTTCGCCAACCAGATGAAAAGCCTGGCGGGCAAAGATCAGCCTGGAGAGATCCAGGCGACGGCGAACCTGGTCATGGGGCAGGGCGTCGGTCAGGCGCAGCTGCACAAACCCGTCGTGGGCCTGGAAGTCACAGTGACCCGTGATGCGGGCGCTGTCTGCTGCATGCATGAGTTCCTGGCTGGCGTCGGCTTCAAAACCGGAGCGACATTCCACGACAAGGGCGAGGCACGGGCAGGAGGGGGTGGGGCTTGACATGGCGGAAGGCGTCGGTGCAGAGCGATTATGTACAATGGTCCGTGAAGCCTGGACCCCGATCTGGTCCAGGCTGGAACTCATGGCGCGGGGATGATACTCCATCGTACATCCCCCGCTGTTCTACAAGCTGTTTGTTTCGATTGCCCGGGAGTTTTCGATGGATTACCGATTGCTCGGTGCCAGTGACCTGCGTGTGTCTGCTGTGTGTCTGGGAACCATGACCTTCGGTCAGCAGAATTCGGAGGCTGAGGCGCATGCCCAACTTGATCTGGCCCTGGATTCAGGCGTGAATTTTATCGATGCCGCCGAGATGTATCCGGTCCCCGCCCGAAGGGAGACGAGTGGCCGGACGGAGAGCATTGTGGGGTCCTGGCTCAAGAGCCGTCCTCGGGACCAGGTGGTTGTGGCCACGAAAGTGGCTGGCCCGGGCCGCTCCATGGAGTGGATCCGGGGAGGACCCCTGGCGCTGGATCGGGACAACATCCGAGCTGCGGTGGAGGGAAGTCTGGCGCGCCTTCAAACCGATTACATCGATCTCTATCAGATTCACTGGCCGGCCCGTAATCAGCCCATGTTTGGCCAGTGGCGTTTCGACCCCGCTGCGGAGCGTGATGCAACACCCATCTACGAGCAGCTTGTGGCTCTGGCCGAACTGGTGGCCGAGGGGAAGATCCGCTACATCGGGCTCTCCAACGAGCATCCCTGGGGGCTCATGCGCTTCCAGCAGGTAGCAGACGAACTGGGGCTCCCCCGGGTCGTTTCGGTGCAGAACGCATACAACCTGTTGAATCGGGTGTTCGAGCAGTCGCTGGCCGAGGTGTGCTTCCGGGAGCAGGTCAGCCTGCTGCCTTACTCCGTGCTGGCCTTTGGACATCTGACAGGGAAGTATCTTGAGGGCCGCTCGGGCAGTGGCCGGATTACACTGTTTCCGGCCTTTGCCCAGCGTTACGACAAACCGGGGGTTGAGCCGGCGGTGCAGGCCTACGCTGAACTGGCTGCCGATCTGGGCATGAGTCCGGCTGCCCTGGCGATTGCGTTTGTAGCCAGGCGACCTCTGGTGGGTAGTACGATCCTGGGCGCGACTTCTGTTGCTCAATTGACCGAGAATCTCGCTGCCGCGCGGTGGGTGCTGGATGACGAAACGCTTGCCCGTATCGACGCCATCCACTTGCGGCACACCAATCCGGCCCCCTGAAAGGAGCTGGGTTTCCGGTTGATCTGAATCCCGATTTACTCGGTGCTGCGCCGACGCTTGCGGGGGGGAGGATCCTCGGCGGGGTCGGCAGTCTTGCTGACGGATGCCTTGTCTTCTTCCGGGGGGGGCTCTTCGGTCTCGGAAACTTCTTCGGCGGCCTTCTTGGTCTTTTTCTTCTTGTTTTTTTCCTGCAGGGCTTCGGCAGAGGGGGGCGGTGGAAGGATGGGGGCGACTTCAGCCAGCTTGTTCTCGAGCATGTAGTCGTTCATTTCCTTCCAGCCAGCAAATATGGCGGCTTTGGAGGCGTTGAGGTTGAGGGTGTAGCAGTCTTCGATGGCCCGGCCTGCGTGCCGGCACGCGCTACCGATGGCTTTCCCTTCGGCTTCCTTCTGGGGGCCTGCGTTCAGCGGGTTGGGCAAACCAGCCTGCTCACAGCCCATGAGCAGGCTGGTTCCGAGCAGCAATCCAGCGAGAAGTCGAAAAGGAGGGTGTCTCATGGCCCGCAAGTGTGTTCATGCTATGAATCGGTTTACGGCTCTGCATGGACGGACTTGATGATTTTGTTGCCGACCTGGACGCAGCCGAAGAACTATAATTGCGGCCTGTCCGCCTTTTATCTGTTGATGGAATACCACCCCATGAGTCTTTTTATCCGCTCCGCTCTCTGCGCAGCTTTCGCCTCTTTCTGTGCCACCTCTGTTCAGGCTGCGCCCGCAAAGCCGGCCGTCAAGGGTTCTCCTGCTGCTGCCGCGGATGCCTCCGTCCAGGAGATCGAGCTGGTTCATGGCCTCGGTGCCGACAAGGGTGAGCAACTCCAGAAGCTGGTGGATCGTTACAACGCCGCCAGCAATGGCGCCAGGATCGTCCTCCGCGAGCGCGCCTGGAACGATGGTGCGATGCCTCATCTGATGATCCTCGGTGAGCGGGATCTTGGTGCCTTCCTCACTGGCCCCCAGCGTTACCGTCCCCTGCACCAGGTCATGAAAGATGCGGGGGTCCGTTTCGAGACCCTGCGTGCGCCGGCCATGATGACTCCGACCCCGCTGGACTCCGCCAAGCGTCTGGTGGCCTTGCCGGTGGCGCTCTCCACGCCGGTGCTCTACTACAACAAGCAGGCCTTCAAGGATGCCGGGCTGGATGCCGAAAATCCGCCCAAGACCTGGCAGGAGCTGCAGCGCACCCTGGGACAGCTGGTGGCTGCCGGCCAGAGCTGTCCCTACACCACCACCCAGCCTGCCTGGATCCTGGTGGAAAACATGAGTGCGTGGCATAACGAGCCAGTGGTTGCTGAAGGAAAGAAAGCCTCCCTGGCCGTCAATGGCATGCTTGGCGTCAAGCATGTGGCCATGCTGTCTTCCTGGGTGAAGGCCCGTTACCTGCACCTCTTCGGTCGTGATGACGAGGCCGTGGCGCATTTCGCCAAGGGCGAGTGCGCCGTGATGACCGCCGGATCGGCTGCCTGGCCGAGCCTCAAGCGTCAGGCCGCATTCGAGGTTGGTGTTGCCAGCCTTCCCTATCACGAGGAATACTACGGCGCACCCCAGAACACCCTGGCTGACGGTCCTTCCATGTGGATCGCCGCAGGCAAGAAACCCGCCGAATACAAGGCGGTGGCACGCTTCGTGGATTTCTGGCTGAGCAGTGAAAGCCAGGTGGAGTGGCAGCGCAACGGAGGCTATCTGCCCCTCAATCGGGCAGGTCTGCTGGCCTCCGAGAGTCGTCTGCTCGCCGACGACCTGGCCAACGTGCGGGTGGCCGTCAAGCAGCTCACCAACAAGCCGGCGACCAGCGTTTCCCGGGCCAGCAGCTATCCCCAGCGCACGGCCGTGCGTCGTATCGTCGAAGAAGAACTGGAAGCCGTCTGGGAGGATCGCAAACCCTCCAAGCTGGCCCTTGATACGGCGGTCTCCCGCTCCCAGCGTCTCGACTGAGAGCACGTTCATGCCGGCCTGGATCTGGCCCCGGGTGCTGGCCCATCGCTGCGGCGGTGCCCATGCCCCCGAGAACACCCTTGCCGGCCTGAGTCTTGCTGCGCGCCTGGGCTGCAAGGCGGTGGAATTCGATGTCATGCTTTCCGCAGACCAGATCCCTGTCCTGATTCATGATGAAACCCTCGACCGCACCGCCGGCCGGACCGGCTCTGTGGCCGGGTTGCCCGCAGCCGTGCTGCTTGGCACGGATGTGGGGCGACGCTTTCATCCCGCCTTTGCCGGAGAGTGTATTCCGTCGCTCATCGCCGCACTGGAGGCCTGCCGCTGGCTGGGGCTGAGCGCCAACATCGAAATCAAGCCGGCCGCCGGCCATGAGGTGCACACGGGCGCCGTGGTGGGGCGGCTCCTGGCGGAATGGGCGCCCTCCTTGCGTCCCCCTGTGCTGCTGTCGTCCTTTTCTGTCGAGGCGCTGGAGGCCGCTCGCCAGGAAGCCCCGGATCTGCCTCGGGGATTCCTGGTCGACGGCTTCTCTCCTGCGTCCATCGAGCGGGCCCTGGACCTGGGCTGCCATGCCCTGCACCTGGGACTGCAAGGTCTCGAAGCTGGCCATCTTGCCGCCACACGGGCGGCGGGATTGCGCACCCTGGTCTATACGGTCAACCGACCGGAGGACTGGCGTCAGCTGCTGGCCTGGGGAGTCGACGGAGTGTTTTCCGATCGACCGGATTCCCTGCTGGATGAGCGTGGTATCCCCATTTAGTCACGGTTGGGGCGACCTGCTGGCTTGACGGACTCCGTGCTCCAATCCTACCATTCCGCTTTTCCCCTTAACCTGGGCAAACCCTTGTCTCCTCAGCAGCTTTACGCGCCGATCGCCGAAGATATGCTGGCGCTTGACGCCGTCATTCGCGATCGTCTCTACTCCGACGTGGTCCTGATCCGCCAGGTGGCCGAGTACATCATCGGCAGCGGTGGCAAGCGGCTTCGCCCAGCCATGGTCCTGTTTTCTGCCGGCGCGGCAGGCTATACGGGCAACTATCACCGTGAAATGGCTGCCGTGGTGGAATTCATCCATACCGCCACACTCCTGCACGACGACGTGGTGGACGAGTCCGAGCTGCGACGGGGCAATAAGACCGCCAACGCCATGTTTGGCAACGCCGCGTCGGTGCTCGTAGGGGATTTCCTCTACACCCGGGCCTTCCAGATGATGGTGGGCGCCAACAGCATGCGCGTGATGGAAGTGCTGGCCGAAGCCACCAACATCATCGCCGAAGGCGAAGTGCTCCAGTTGCTCAACTGCCACGATGCCGACGTGGAAGTGGACGATTACCTCCGGGTCATCCGCTACAAGACCGCCAAGCTCTTTGAAGCTGCCACCCGTCTCGGGGCGATCATGGCCGGCGCCTCCGCCGAGGTGGAAGAGGGCCTGGCCGCCTACGGCATGCACATCGGCACCGCCTTCCAGCTCATCGACGACGTGCTCGACTATTCTGGCGATGAAGCCGATACGGGCAAGAACGTCGGCGACGACCTGGCTGAAGGCAAGCCCACGCTTCCGCTGATTCATGCCATGCAGAACGGCACGCCCGAACAGGCAGCCAGCGTGCGCAAGGCCATTGAAGAAGGTGGCCGGGACGACTTCCTGGCGGTCATGCACGCCATTCGCGCCACGGGGGCCATCGAAGCCACCCGCAAGGTGGCCGAAGGGGAGGCGGAGCTGGCCCTGGCCGCCCTCCAGGCCTTGCCCCCTTCCACTTACAAGGATTCCTTGGTAGACTTGGCAAAGTTCGCAGTCGCACGGAAGTATTGAAGTTCGACATGCATCGCAAACCGTCGAATCTTCAAATGAAGTGCGGCTGTTTGTATTTTGAAGAACAGGATTCGTCCTTCTTCAATAATACGTCGGGGAATAGCTCAGCCTGGTAGAGCACTGCGTTCGGGACGCAGGGGCCGGAGGTTCGAATCCTCTTTCCCCGACCACCTATTCGGGCAACTTGCCCAAACAATAAAGCCCCCTTGTGGGGCTTTATTGTTTTAAAGATCGGCCCAGAAAAAACGTAGGCCTGATCTTTCCCGATTGCTGAGGTGTTGCAGTTTTTTTATAAAAACCCCTAGGCAAAATAAGGATGAAGTGACATAATCCTGCTCCTGTTCTTTGTGAGCCAAATAACAATAAAAAAGCAAAATACACTTTGTAAATTGCTTTTTTAAAGAAAAGCGTCGGGGAATAGCTCAGCCTGGTAGAGCACTGCGTTCGGGACGCAGGGGCCGGAGGTTCGAATCCTCTTTCCCCGACCACCTATTCAAAGCAAAAAAGCCACTCCATCGGGTGGCTTTTTTGCTTTGTGCGTGTCAATTTCAAGGCTCACACGTATTGCCCCCACAAGAGACAACCTCATAATGAAACTGCAGAAACTCAGCGTGCTGGCACTCGCCCTGGCCAGCCTTGGACAGCCCCTGTCAGCATATGCCACCAACGGCTATTTCACCCACGGCTACGGCGTACGATCCCAGGGGGTGGCCGGCGTTGGCATTGCACTGCCCCAGGACGGCCTGGCGGCTGCCAGTAATCCCGCCGGCACAGCTCTCGTGGGTGACCGCCTCGACCTCGGCCTCACCTACTTCAAGCCCGACCGTGGGACCCGCTTCCGCAGTGGTGCTGGTACCACTGAACTTTCGGCCAATGACACCACGAGTTTCCTGATCCCCGAACTCGGCTACACCCGCCAGATCTCCCCCTTCCTGGGCGTGGGTCTTGCCATCTACGGCAATGGCGGCATGAACACCGATTACGCGGTCAATCCCTTCGGCGCACCGGGCCGTGCCGGCATCGACATGGCCCAACTCTTCGTCACCCCCTCGGTGGCCTACCGTGTGCACGAGAACCACACCCTTGGCCTGGGGGTCACCTACGCCCATCAACGGTTTGAGGCCCGGGGTATTGGCGGCTTTGCCGGCATGTCATCCGCCCCCGGTGCCCTCAGTGATCGGGGCCACGACAGCGGTTCCGGCTGGGGCATCAAGTTGGGCTGGACCGGCCAGGTCCTTCCCACGCTGCGTCTGGGTGTGAATTGGTCCTCCCGCATCGAGATGGACCGCTTCGACAAATACCGCGGTCTGTTTGCCGAAGGCGGCGGCTTTGACATTCCTGCCAACTACGGCCTTGGCCTGGCTTGGCAGGCGCTGCCCGCCCTCACGCTCGCCGCCGACTGGCAACGTATCGAATTCGGCAGTGTCCGCTCCGTGGGCAACCACATCAACGCCGGCGGCCCCCTGGGCGCCGCCAATGGATCGGGCTTCGGCTGGAACAATATTTCCGTGGTCAAACTGGGGGCCATTTACGCCTACGATCAACGCCTCACCCTGCGTGCCGGCGTCAGCCGCGCCCAGCAAGCCGTACCCGCCAGCGAAACCTTCTTCAACATCCTCGCCCCGGGCGTTGTGCGCAACCACTACAGCCTGGGCGCCAGCTACCGCATCCAGGGCGGCGAGCTGAGCGCTGCCTACACCTACGTGCCCGAAGTTACCGTTTCCGGCAACACCCCCGTGCAGCCCGGTGGCCCCTATGCCGACCTGCACATGCGCCAGAACATCCTCGCCGTGGGCTACTCCTGGCTCTTCTGAGCCTTTAAACCCATACCGTTCTACACATCTCATCCTGCATTTCCTGACTCGATAAGAGGTAAGGCTTGAATCACCGTGCGGATCTTCTGCAGCCCGAGCCAGATGCTCTTGACGCCCGGCTCGCCGTCGCCCTT
>NZ_JAQUVG010000014.1 GCF_028693495.1 Zoogloea sp.
CGGAATCGGCTCGAAAGACGGCTGGAAAGTGCTTCATGCCAAACCACGCCGGGGTTCTTCAGCGTCGATTTTTCCCAGCCAAGCTGGAAACGGAAGGTGACGATGCAATTTTCAACACCCTGCTAAGCCGGTCTCTCCGTCTGCCCTCCTTTACTCTTCCTCTTTCCGGGATATCCCGCCATGTCTTCTCTCATCAATGCCTTGCGCCAGAAACTGTCTGCCGAGCGCGTGATCACCGACGAACTGCGCCGTCTGGCTTACGGTACGGACGGTAGTTTTTACCGGCTCATTCCCGAAGTGGTCGTCGTCGTCCACGATGAGGAAGAGGTTCGTCAGGTGGTGGAAGTGGCACGCACCCATCGCCGCCCGGTTACTTTCCGGGCCGCGGGGACCAGTCTGTGTGGCCAGGCAGTGACAGATGGTGTATTGGTTTTGCTGGGGGAAGGCCTCGCCATCTGCGAAGTGGGGGCTGACGGAGCTACCGTCCGGGTAGGGCCGGCAATGATTGGAGCGGAGGTAAACCGTCGTCTGGCGCCCTTCGGACGCAAGATCGGTCCCGATCCGGCCTCCATCAATGCGGCCAAGGTGGGCGGCATCGCGGCCAACAACAGTTCCGGCATGTGCTGTGGTACGGCCCAGAACAGTTACAACACCCTGGCTGGGATGCGCGTCCTCCTGGCTGACGGGGCCTTGCTGGATACCGGGGACGCGGTGAGTGTGGCGGCATTCCGGATCAGTCATGCCCGCCTTCTCGAACAATTGTCCGTGATGGCAGCCCGGGTCCGCGGGGATGCGGCTCTGGCTGCCCGGATCCGGAGCAAGTACAAGATCAAGAACACCACCGGCTACAGTCTCAATGCCCTGGTGGATTACAGCGATCCGGTGGACATCCTTGCACACCTGATGATCGGTTCTGAAGGCACCCTCGGGTTCATTGCCCGGGTTACCTACAACACGGTCCCGGAATACGCTCACAAGGCCAGTGCCCTTGCCTTCTTCCCGGACATGGAGAGCGCCTGCCGCGCTGTGGTTGATCTGAAGCACCGGCCAGTAGATGCGGTGGAGCTTCTGGATCGTGCTTCCCTGCGCTGCGTTGCCGACAAGCCCGGCATGCCGGCCCTGCTCACGACCCTGCCCGAGGGGGTGACGGCTTTGCTCATCGAGACACGGGCCCCCTCCTCCACCGAGCTCAAGGACCGGATCGGGAAAGTGATGGAGACGCTCGAAGCCTGCCCCCTCATCGAGCGGCCTGCCTTCACTACCGACCCCGCCGAGATCGCAGGGCTCTGGAACGTGCGGAAGGGCACCTTTCCTGCCGTTGGTGCTGTACGCAGACCGGGGACGACGGTGATCATCGAGGATGTGGCTGTCCCGGTACCCATGCTGGCCGCCTGTTGTCTTGACCTGCAGGGGCTTTTTGCCAAGCACGGCTATCACGAGGCCATCATCTTCGGACACGCCCTGGAAGGCAACGTGCATTTCGTGTTCACGCAGGACTTCGGCGTAGCGTCCGAGGTGGTTCGCTACGCAGCTTTCATGGATGAGCTGTGCACCACCCTGGTGGACAAGTACGACGCTTCCCTCAAGGCCGAGCACGGCACTGGTCGCAACATGGCACCCTTTGTGGCACTGGAATGGGGGACCCAGGCTTACGAACTCATGAAGGAGATCAAGCACCTCTTTGATCCGGAAGGCTTGCTCAATCCGGGGGTGATCCTCAATGAGGACGCAGAAGCCCACCTAAAGCACCTCAAGCCCATGCCCGCCGCCGGGCTGCTCTATGCCCCTGTGGACCGCTGCATCGAATGCGGGTTTTGCGAGCCCCAGTGTCCCTCCCATGGCCTGACCCTGTCGCCCCGCCAGCGGATCGTCGGCTGGCGGGAGCTGTCCCGTCGCAAAACGGCTGGCGAGGCGCCCGGGCAACTGGGGGAAGACTACCTGTACATGGGCCTCGATACCTGTGCCACCTGCGGCCTGTGCTCCACGGCCTGTCCGGTCGGCATCGAGACCGGCGCCCTGACCCGGGCTGTACGGGGAGAGAACCTGTCCCGCGTGGCACGCAGCCTGGGACGGGTGGCCGCCAACCATTACGGTGCAACCCAGGCGCTGGCTCGGGCAGCCCTCAAGGTCGGCCATCTGGCGGAAGCCGTGATCGGGCCGAAAGCCCTGGTTCGTCTCTCTGGCGGTGCATGGAAGGAAGGTATGCCGATGCCCCAGCCCCTTGGGCGGGCCCGCCTCACCGAAGGGGACAAGGTCGTTTATTTCCCTACCTGCGCCGGTCGCATGTTTGGCGCCGAAAGCCCTGAGCAGGCCCTGTCCGCTACCGTGATCCGGGTGCTGGAGCGGGCTGGTTTCGCGCCCATCCTGCCGGAGGGCGTGAACACCCTGTGCTGCGGCCAGTCCTTTGCGAGCAAGGGCCTGGCCGAGGATGCGGATCGCAAGTCGGCCGAGCTCGAGGCGGCCCTGATGAAGGCCAGCAACCACGGGCAGTACCCCGTGGTGCTCGATGCCAGTGCCTGCTCCCTGAGGATGAAGACGTTCCTGGCTGAGCGCCTGAAGGTGTATGACCTCGTGGAGTTTGCCCACGATGCCTTGCTCCCCCGCCTGATGATGCACAAGAAGACGGAGCCGGTGCTTCTGCACCTGAACTGCTCGGCGCGCCGGATGGGGGCGGAGGAGAAGCTCCGGCAGCTGGCCTGCGCGTGCGCCGAGCAGGTGGTCATGCCGGAGGAGGTCAAATGCTGTGGTTTCGGGGGCGACCGGGGATTTGTGGTGCCCGAGCTCAATGCCCATGCCCTGCGTAAACTGGAAGTGCCTGCCGGCTGCCGCAGCGGCTACTCCAGCAACCAGACCTGCGAAATCGGTCTGACCCATGCCACCGGCCTGGCCTACCGCTCCATCGTCCATTTGCTGGATGAATGCAGTGCCAAGGCGCAAAGACTCGCCCGCTGTTGATCTGGTGCGCCTTTTTCTGCTAAGGGCGGGCCCCAAATAGGCTCACCTTCGACCTCCGGTCGCCTGATGTACGTTAGGTGCATGCGGAAAGCATGCTTCATGACCATCCGCCTCGCCCAGATGTTCAGCCGCTGTGGTTTACCCAGGCAGTGAAGTGGTTGACTTGCCTGAACTCTGGCATGGGAACATTGTTCAAACCGCTGTGTTCATCTGGTGAGGAGCGATCCTCGATAGTCCTGGACGATCAACCTGGCGCTGAGATGGGATGGCTCCAGGGCACAGGCTGTCTTATCATGACGGAAGTGCAGCATCTGTGCTGCCATGCAAGGAATACATCATGCCGACCATCAATCCCTCGAGCCTCGCCTCTGCCTACAGCTTGCAGCGGCCTCAGGCTCCGCAGTCCATGGCATCCCCGGCGACCACCGCACCGGCGGCTCCTCAGGCGGCGCCTCCTGGCGCTCCGGTTCCCGCTCAGGACAGTACCCGTGTTGCCATCAGCCAGACCGGAGTCGATGCCCTCAACGCATCGACAGCGCAGGGAACTGCAGTCACCAATGGCATGCGCAACCCCTCCACTCAGGCTGTCGTTCAGGGAGATCCCGCCAGCCGGAACGGCGCAAACGCCTACTCGTCCGCTGCAGCCACCCGGATGTACGACATGGTCCAGTCCATGTCGCCGAACACGCCGTCCGGTGAGGCCGCCAGGGATCTGGTGAAGCCGCTGGCTTGAGTCCTCCGGCGCACGGCGCCGAACTGTTGAACAGGCTAAAACCCCCGCCAGCCCTGCAGGGCTGGCGGGGGTTTTAGCGTTTGGGAGCGGTGGTGCCCTGGTGGGTATGGGCATCATCGCGTTGCCACCGGAGGTGGGCTGAACGACACCCCGGCGCGGTCCAGAGCATCCGTCGGGCAGGCCTCGGCCAGGATCCAGTCGATCAGGGCTTGGGTCTCCCTCGACGGGACCGGATCCCGCTGCAGCAGGCAGAAGACCTTGTTCGAGCGGGGGCCCGGCTGCGGGGTGGCCAGGGCCACCAGCCGGCCATCCTCCAGCATCGGGCGGATGAACTGGCTGCGCCCCAGGGCGATGCCCTGACGGGCGACGGTGGCATGGATCATCTGGTCGAACAGGTTGAAGCGGAGGACGCTCTTGGGCCGCACCTGGGACCAGCCCTGCATTTCCAGCCAGTTCTCCCAGTTCCACCAAGGGGAGCGGTCACCCTCGAATTCCAGCAGGACCGAGCGCGAGATGATCTCCGGGTCGTCCAGCCGGGTGATGCCGAGCCCCGGGTGGGCCACCGGAAAGATCGTCTCGCCAAACAGCCGCCGGGCGCCGGCGGGCATGTGTTCCCCAGCGCAGTAGCGGATTGCCACGTCCAGCCCTTCCCGGTGCAGGTCCACGATGTCGTTGTTGGCCGACAGGCGGACCTCGACTCCTGGATGCTTCTGCTGGAAATCGGGCAGGCGGGGCAGCAGCCACAGCCCGATGAAGGAGATGCTGGCCGTAAGGGTGACGGGCCGGGGCGTGCCGAGGCTGGCCTGGAGTTCGCCGAGGGTGTTCTGCAGTTGTTGCATTGCCAGGTCGGTCACCCGGAACAGCCGCTCTCCCTCGGGGGTGAAGCGGATTGCCCGGTGGGTCCGCTCGAACAACTTCATGCCAAGGCTCGACTCCAGTCCGTGCATTTGACGGCTGACCGCTGACTGGGTCAGGAACAGGTCCTGGGCGGCCAGGGTGATGCTCATGCGCCGCCCCACGGCCACGAAGCTCCGCAGCAGGTCGATGGAGGGAATCCGCGAGAGGGGAATTGACATTCTCTAGGCTCATGTGAGGCGCCGAAAAACTCAGTTGAGCCGCGCCGATCCATGAATTCTAATGCAGGTACTTTCCTCTACCCGGAGTTCATCAGCATGGCACACCTGTCCGAACCTTCCTTTGTCGAACGTATCCGGGCCAGCTTTGCCCGGCAGAACGCGATGCACCTCATCCGGGCCACCCTGCCGGTCGTGGAGGAGGGGCGCACGGAGATCCACCTGCCCCACTGGGAGGGAGTGGAGCAGCAGCACGGCTTCGTCCACGGGGGCGTGGTCGGGATGATTGCCGACTCGGCGGCGGGCTACGCCGCCATGACCCGCGTCCCGGCGGAGGCGTCGGTGCTCACCGTCGAGTTCAAGATGAACCTCATGGCCCCCGCCGATGGGGAGCAGCTCATCGCCCGGGGCGCCGTGGTCCGTTCCGGCCGTACCCTCATCGTCACCCGGGCGGAAGTGTTCGCTGTCAAGGGAGGCAAGGAGTCCCTCTGCGCGCTCATGCAGCAGACCATCATGGTCATGCACGGCAAGGGCGAGAAGTGACGCCATGATCGATGTATATAGCTGGCCCGCCCCCAACGGGCACAAGGTACAGATCCTGGTGGAGGAGCTGGGCATCCCCTACCGGCTCATCCCCATCGACATCACTCGGGGTGACCAGCACGCGGCGTCCTACCGGGCCATCAACCCCAACGGAAAGATCCCGGCCATCGTCGATCATGCCCCCACCGGGGGCGGCGATCCCCTGACCGTCTTCGAGAGCGGTGGGATCCTGCTCTACCTGGCGGGCAAGGAAGGCCGTTTCCTGCCTGCCGACCTGCGTCTGCGTGGCGAGGTCCTGCAATGGCTGTTCTGGCAGGTGGGGGGGCTCGGGCCCATGATGGGGCAGGCCCAGCACTTCTTCCGCTATGCACCCCAGCCGGTTCCCTACGCCCTCGAGCGTTACCAGAACGAAACACGGCGGCTGCTCCAGGTCCTCGACCAGCGGCTGGCCGGCCGCGACTACCTGTGCGGGGACTATTCCGTCGCCGACATGGCCTGCTTCCCGTGGATCCGTATCCACGCCCTCACAGGGGTGTCCCTGGCACCGTTTGCCCATGTTCAGGCCTGGTATGGCCGGGTGCGCCAGCGCCCTGGAGTAGGGCGCGGCCTGAACCTGCTGAGGGAGCGCTGGGTGGATGTGTCCACCTCCTCCGAGGCCAAACGGAATCTCTTTCGCACGGACTGATCGATCATGCATTTCCAGGACTCCCCGGTCGTCGACGCCTTCATCGACCTCCGCAGCCCCTACTCCTACCTCGCCCTCCAACCCGCCCGCCGCCTCGCGGAGCGCAGCGGCACCCCCTTCGACTGGTGGCCCTACATCACCGACTTCCGCTCCGCCTACGGGGGCGAAGTCGAGGAGCGATCCCGGCGGGATCAGGCCAAGGTCAAGTACCTCTACATGGACTGTCGGCGCCTGGCCCGGCTGCAGGGCCTCACCATCCGTGCCACCACCAAGCTCTGGGACGCGACCCTCGGCAGCGAGGCCATGCTCTTCGCCAAGGCCCGGGGCCGCCTTTGGGCGTTCTGCGATCCCTTGCTCGCGGCCTTCTGGCGCCGGGAGTTCGATCTGGAGTCCCCGGCGGAAATCGAGGCAGCCCTCACGGCCGCCGGGCTGGACGTGGACGACTGGCGCCTCTGGCAGGCCAGCGAGGCGCCGGCGGCTCGCGCCGCAGCCCAAACGCGGGCGGAGGCCCTGGGCGTGTTCGGTGCACCCACCTTCGTCTACAAAGGTGAGCTGTTTTGGGGGAGCGACCGGCTTGGTCTGCTGGCGGAAACCCTGGATCCGCTCCAGCCCTGGACCTTTTGAGGTGCATCCTGTTCCGCCGCACCTTGCGCGGCCTCCGGCGTGATCAACGCCGGCGGTTCCTGCGGCCAGTTCCTGTTCGCACCATTCCTGCAGAGGCTCATCCAGACGGTGGGCTGGGGCAGCACCCTGGGCGCCATGGCCCTGATGGCCCGTGCCGTCCTGCCCCTGGTGGGACGGCTCACCCGGGCCCCGGCGGTGGTGCGGCCCCTGCCGGAGCCCGGCCGGGGGGCGATGCACGCGGTTCGGAGCGCCTTGAAGGACCGTAGTTACCTACTCCTGCACCTGCGGCTTTCACATTGCGTTCCTGGTCACTCATCTGCCGGGTGAGGTGGACCTGTGTGGTCTGCCGCCCTCCGTGGCCAGCACGTCCCTCGCCATCATCGGGCTGGCCAACATCTTCGGCAGTCTCTATGCCGGCGCCTGCGTTGCCCGCTACCGCAGCAAGCACGTGCTGGCGCTCATGTACAGCTCCCGGGTGGTGTTGATCGGTGCATACCTGCTCCTACCCCCAAGTTCGCTCACCTTTTACCTGTTTGCCGCCGGCCTCGGCTTCACCTGGCGCCTGGCCACCCTGGCGGACCTCATCCACCTACCCATCCGCGAGGCTCGTCTCCCGCGTCCGGCCCTGGCGGGCTGAGCGCCTTTCCGACTCCACGATTCCACGAGGACTTCCCGTGACTCAACCCGTGCCCCAGGCCATCTTCTACTTCGACGTGATTTCTCCCTGGGCCTGCCTGATGGATGAGGCCCTGCGCCGGGAACCCCTGCTCCTCGAGCGGCGCCCGGTCCTGTTCGCCGGCCTGGCGGGCCACCCTGGACCGCCTGGGCCTGGAGCAGGCGCCCCCCTACCGGGACGCTCCGGAGATCAAGGCCAGGCTTCGGGAGAACACCCGCGCTGCCGCGGCCGATGGCGTTTTCGGCGTTCCCACGATCACCGTGGGGGAGCGCCTGTTCTGGGGGTTGGATGCCCTGCCCATGCTCCGTGCCTGGATCCGGGGAGACCCTGTGCTTGATACCCTTGCCATGCGGGCCGCAGCGCAGGTCCGTCCGGGGGCGGTGCGCTAGCGTTTCCGCGAAGGCGTGCGGACCCTGAAGGGCTGCATGGCCTCCCGGCGCGTCGCTGCCCAGCCCCAGCCGGATCGACTGGCTGGCACAACACACAAATCCGCTCACCTTTGCCTTTGGTTTGCCCGCCTGCTCCTGGGCAGCCCCTCCGCCATGTGCGCCAGTCGTCCGATAAAGACGCCGCTCCCCGCGCTTGCGGGATGATCTCCCGGAAAAGTGTTGTGCGGATGGACGAGGGATTCATCCCCATGGGCGGGATGCGGGAGGACTTTCGGAAGGGGAAGCGGCGTGCCGCGGGAGAGCCCGGGCACACGGCTCAGTGTCCGTGGTAGAACAGGTAGCCGATCAGGATGGCGCCCACCAGGCCCACCAGGTCGGCAATCAGGCCGCAGGCCACGGCATAGCGGGTGCGGGTGATGTTCACGCTGCCGAAATACACCGCCAGCACGTAGAAGGTGGTCTCCGTGGAGCCCTGGATGATGGCGGCCAGGCGCCCCTGGAAGGAGTCCACCCCATAGGTGGTCATGACATCCACCATCAGCCCGCGGGCGCCGCTGCCACTCAGGGTCTTCATGAGTCCGACAGGCAGGGCCGGCACGAAGTCGGCGTTGAGCCCCAGGGCGATCACGACGCTGCGGATCCCTTCGATCAGGTAGTCCATGCAACCACTGGTGCGAAAAAGGGAGATCGCGGCCAGCATGGCGATCAGGTAGGGAATGATCTGTACCGCCACGCCGAAGCCTTCCCGGGCGCCTTCCACGAAGCTCTCGTAGACATCCACGCCCCGCCAGGCGGCGACGGCGACGAACAGTACGATCAGGGACACGATGATGCCGCTGCCCAGGAGACCGATCATCTCGGCCATCTGGGCGGGGGGCAGACCGCCGAGCCAGGCATGGAGCCCTCCCATCAGGGCGGCGAATCCCCCCAGGAAACCCAGCACCGGCCAGCACAGGAGGTTGATCCGCTGCCAGGTGGCTACGGCCACCAGGCCCGCGCAGAAGGAGACGAAGGTGCCCAGCAGCGTGGGCAGGAAGATGTCCGCTGCATTGAAGCCCACGAGACCCTGCTGAAGGGCCAGGCTCTGGCGGATGGCGATCACCGAGGTGGGGATCAGGGTGATCCCCGCCGTGTTCAGCACCAGGAACATGATCATCGGGTTGCTGGCAGTGTCCTTGCGGGGATTGATCTCCTGCAACTCGCCCATGGCCTTGAGCCCCAGGGGCGTGGCGGCGTTGTCCAGCCCCAGCAGGTTGGCGCTGAAATTCATCACGATGCTGCCGCTGGCCGGATGACCCGCCGGGATATCGGGAAAGACCCGGCGGAAGAACGGCGCCAGGGCTCGTCCGAAGAGCTGGATCAGCCCTCCCTTCTCCCCCACCTTCATGATTCCCAGCCATAAGCTCATGATGCCCACAAGACCGATGGCGATGTCGAAGCCGGTCCGGGCCGTGTCGAAGAGGCCCGTGAGTACCCGAGTGAACAGGGTCAGGTCCCCCTGCAGGGTTTGCACCAGGGTGGCCACGAAGCCGATGAGAACGAACGAGATCCAGATCCGGTTGAGCACGATGGCGGTGGGCGTGCCGCCGGAGCGGCCCTGCCGGGCAAGGGGAAAGGCCGGCAGTCTAGCGGTGGGGCGGGTGGCCTGTCATCGTTCCGGGAGGCTCCAGGGGCGCCGCAGGCGATGGAATTCCGTCCGGGGCAGCTGCACCAGCAGGGGATGGGCGCGGCCGTCCAGCCACCGGGCCAGGGTTTCCATGGCCTCCAGTGCCATGGCCGTGCACCCTGCCGTGGGGATGCCGGCGGCTTCCCAGACATGCAGGAAAATGCAGGAGCCGGCACCGGGCTTGCGGGGTGCCGTGTTGTGGGCCACCACCGCACCGAGGGTGTAACGGGCGTCGGCGCGGCGCATCTCCTCGGCGGAGCACCAGTCGGGGGCAAGCCGGGTCTGGTCCACAAGGCAGTTGTAGTGGGTGGAGGCGGCGTCGTCCACGCACCGGAGTCCGGCGTGGGTGGCCAGGTAGGGCAGCCGGGCGGCCTGGGTCACGGGGCTGTCGGCGTCCTCCGTGCCGAACAGGGCCGTGAGGGTAAACACGCCCGCAGGGGCGCACTGGTCTCCTTCCCGCTTCGAGGATCCCCCCATGGGGGGGTGCAGGCCCCGCCCCCAGGCCATGCCCCGGTGGCCGAGGCTGACGGGGATGGCGGGCCCCTCCCGGATCCAGGGGCTGTCGTCCTCCCGCCGGAAGCGCTGGAGGGTGCCCGTGGGCGCAGCCCAGCTGTCGGACAGGCACAGCAGCAGCTGCCGGCAGGCGCTGGGCAGGCGGAAACCGTCGGGCATGGAGGCGGAAGGCCTGCGCGGGGCCGCGCTGGCAGGGGTCAGCCGGAAAAGAGGTGGCCGAGCTTCTTGCGTTTGGTGGCCAGGTAGTGGTGGTTGGCCGGGTTGCGCCCCACCTGAAGACCGACCCGCTCGCTGACTTCGATGCCGATCTGGGTCAGGGCGTCCACCTTGCGGGGGTTGTTGGTCATCAGCTTGAGGTGGGTGATGCCGAGGCTCGCCAGGATCGGCTTGCAGATCTCGTAGCGCCGCAGGTCGGCGGGAAAGCCCAGCAGGTTGTTGGCTTCCACGGTGTCGGCGCCGCCGTCCTGCAGGCGGTAGGCGCGGATCTTGTTGGCCAGGCCGATGCCGCGTCCTTCCTGACGCAGGTACAGCAGTACGCCGCGTCCTTCCCGGGCGATCCGTCTGAGGGCCTCCTCCAACTGGGCGCCGCAGTCGCAGCGCTGGCTGAACAGGGCGTCGCCGGTCAGGCATTCGGAGTGGACCCGGCCGAGCACGGGGGCGCCGTCGTCGATGGTGCCCAGGGTCAGGGCCAGGTGTTCCTTGCCGCTGGCTTCGTCCACAAAGCCGTGAAGCATGAAGGTAGCCCAGGGGGTTGGCAGCTCACAGGCGCCGATGGGCGTCAGGGGGGGGGGGCCAGCGTCCGTCTGTACCTGCTGGTGTTCCATGAATGATCTTTCTCGATGAATGAAGCGGAAACCCCGAATCTAGGGCTAAGCGGTGGTTTTGGGAATAGTCTTTTGGGAGGGGGGACCCGGCGGCTTGGGCGAAAACGCCCCGCGGGAGGCATGCCGGCTGCCAATGTAGCGGCTCTTGCGCGGCAGAAAAAGGGGATTTGCGGAAAATCTCTGTTGCAGAGGATACAACAGAGGGCGGGGTCTGCCCCGCCCGCAGGGGCCCGGTGCGGGAATCCGCCCGGGCCTGGGCCGGTCAGCGCCGCTGGCGGCGGCGGGTAATCAACCCGAGCAGACCGAGACCCGTCAGCATCAGGGCGTGGGAGGCAGGTTCGGAAACCGTGGCAGCGGCGATCCGGGTGTACTGACCGTCGAACCAGTAGCGGGCCCCGCCCCCGTTGATGGTGGTATCGCCGATCAGGTTCAGGAAATCGGCATTCGATGAGAGATCCCCCAGGAAGCGCAGGGCGTCGGCGGTGGTGTCATCCTGGCGCAAGGTCAGGGTGTGGATGCCGTCGATGGTCCCCAGGCCCAGGAAGCCCAGGGACGACTCTCCCAGATCCACGAGGGTGTCTCCGCTGAGGGAGAGACGGGCAAAGCGCTGGGCGACGCCATTGCCTCCGTTCCGGAGGGACAGCATGCCGCCCGCCAGGATCAGCTCGCCGTCGGCGGAGAGGCGGTGGGCCCCGTCCAGGATCAGGTGGCCGCCGTCGATGTGGGTGCTGCCGGCGTAGTCGCTCTGCCCGGACAGGGTGACTTCGCCACCCTGGATGTTCACCTGCGCGAAGTTGGAGATCCGGCTGGCG
This sequence comes from Zoogloea sp., assembly GCF_028693495.1. GTDB lineage: Bacteria > Pseudomonadota > Gammaproteobacteria > Burkholderiales > Rhodocyclaceae > Zoogloea. Next base: position 11,494 of record NZ_JAQUVG010000014.1, read on the forward strand.
TAGTGGGCGGCCATACCGGCCCCGCTGGCGATGGTCAGGGTGTTCCGGCCGCCGATGCCTCCGTCGATGGCGCCGATGACGGTGCCGCCGGTGAGGTAGAGGGCGTTGTTGCCGGCGCCCAGGTCGATGGCCTTGCCGCTGCTGCTGCCGTCGATGGTGCCGGCGTTGATCAGGGTGTCGTCGTTGGCCCCGGTGCGGATGGCGGCGTAGGTGGCGCCGCCGCCGACGATGGTGCCCCCGGCGTTGTTGCTGAGGGTGACGGTGAAGCCGTTGGCGGCCCCGCCCACGTAGATGGCCGAGTCGTTCTGGCCGCGGATCGTGCCGCCTGCCTGGTTGACGATGCTGCTGTGGGCGTAGATCCCTTCCCGGATGCCGGCCAGGGGGCCGCTGGCGATGTCGTTCCCCACCAGGGAGATGCCCCGCCCCAGGGCATTGGCGTTGCCTGCGGCCACCAGGCCTTCGATGGTGCCCGCGTTGAGGATCGTGCCGCCGCCGGCAGAGATGCCCTCGCTGTAGGCGGGGCCGCTGGCGGGGTTCGCCACGGCGTTCTGGGAGCGGATGATCCCGGTGTTGGTGATCTGCACGAGGCCGTCCACATCGACCCCGTCGCCGTCTCCGGTGATGCCGTTACCGCTGATCAGGCCGGCGTTGGTCAGGGTGATCTGCTGCAGGGCGTTGAAGCCGTCCAGATTGATGCCGGAGCCGTCGTTGCCGCGGATCACGCCGCCGGCCAGGTTGGTGATGGTCTGGGTGAACGCTGCCGTGGCCGTGGCGGCGCCTCCGGTCACGCCGCTGCGGGCGCCTTCCACGAGACCACTGTTGGTGATCCAGATACCGCTGTTCTGCTGGGCGTCAATGCCGTCGCTGCTGCCACCCGTCGCTCCCAGGGATTGAATGGTGCCTGCGTTGTGGACCACTCCATTGACGCCGGGGCGTACCGCATCGGCATGGCTGGCCTGGATCAGGGCGCCGGCGTGGTTGGTGACGATGTTGCTCCCGGAGGCGATGGCGTTGAAATCCACCACTTGGGCTCCCCCCGCCGAGAGGTTGTGGGAAATCATCCGGCCGTAGTTGTCCAGGGTGACGCTGGCCTGGGCCTTGTTCATCTGGATCACGTCGGCGTCCTGGGCCTGGAGGGTTGCCGTGCTGTTGGTTAGGCTACCGTTGGTGATCATCAGCCCGGACACGCCGGTGTTGTCGCGGATGACCCGACCGCTGCCGGTCTGGGAGAGGTTGCCCTGGTTGTTCAGGGTGGCATTGTTGCCGGTGATGGTGAGCGCCACAGTGGTTCCGCCGACCTGCAACTGGCCGGTGGCGGTGATCGTGCCGGTCTGCCCGGCGGCCAGGGTCTGGGGGGTGCCGGACAGGTCGGTGATGGTGAAGCTGGCGGCCTGGACCGGCTGCAGGACCAGCCCGCCCAGGCCAGCCAGAAGCAGCGCGGTGGTCAGCCGGCGGGGCTGGAGACGCGGGACGGCAGTGGGAGGAAGGCGGTGGAGGTCCTGGGGAGCGGATGCATTCGGGGTGGGCATGGCGGGTCTTTCCGGGGCGATCGCTGGCGCGCTGTCAAAGGCGCTGTGCCCATGGGGCAATGGACATGGGGGATGGAAGTGAAGTGCTGACCGATGAAAATAACGTGCGAGTATTACAGGCCCATTAAGCGTTTTCCGCCGATGACGGCGGCCCGGATACGGTCGTGATCGGATGGGCAAACCTGATAGGCTTTAAAAAAGAACCTACTTCCGGAGAGTCCCATGTCCCGTGTCACTGCCTGGGTGACGGCAGGTGCCGCGCTGCTGATGGCAGCTGCGTTGCTCCTGCTGGCCCGTCAGGTCCATTCCCACCAGCAGCGCCTCGAGTTGCCCACGCCCTATCAGGCCGTGGCCCTGGCCAACGGCCAGGTGTTCTTCGGCCGGCTCGATGCGGACCAGGGCGATTTCCTGGTGCTGCGGGACAGCTTCTACATCCAGTCCCGCCAGAACCCGGAGAGCCGGGAGGTGGCCAACGTGCTGGTCAAGCGCGGGGGCGAGGCCCATGGGCCGGACCGGATGCTGATCAACCGTCACCACATCCTGCTGCTGGAGCCGGTGGCTGAGGATTCGCGGATCGGCAAGTTGATCGCCGAGCAGCAGGTGTCGCGCTGACGTGCAGACCCTCGAGCAGCTGCGCGCCGGGGCGCTGACGGGCACGCGCCACCTCAAGCTGGGCGGGGGCCTGAAGACCTTTCCGGAGGAAATCTTCACGCTGGCCGACACCCTGGAGGTTCTCGACCTGTCGGGCAACGCCCTGACCGAGCTGCCCGAACGCCTGCCGGAACTCCGGCGTCTGCGGGTGCTGTTCTGTTCGGGCAATCCCTTCCAGGTGCTGCCGGCGGTGGTCGGGGCCTGCGAAGAGCTGACCATGGTGGGCTTCAAATCCTGCTATATCGAGCGGGTGCCCCCTGCGGCCCTGCCGCCCCGGCTGCGCTGGTTGATCCTGACGGACAATCGCCTCGAGGCCTTGCCCCCGGAGATCGGTCACTGCGAGGCGCTTCAGAAGCTGATGCTGGCGGGCAACCGGCTGCGTGCCTTGCCTGAGTCCCTGGCTGCCTGCCGTCGGCTGGAGCTCCTGCGCATCGCCGCCAACCGGCTGACCGCCCTGCCCGGCTGGCTGACCCGCATGCCCCGGCTGGCCTGGGTGGCCCTGGGGGGAAACCCGTTCTGCGCGGACGAGGAAAGGACGATCGACGGCGGGATCTCCTGGACCGAGCTCCGTACCGGGAAACGCCTGGGTGAAGGGGCGTCCGGGGTGATCCACGAGGCTCTTCACGGAACAGGGGATGGGCCGTTCCGGGCCGTCGCGGTCAAGGTCTTCAAGGGGGCGGTGACCAGCGACGGCCTGCCGGCTTCCGAGATGGCAGCCTGCCTGAGGGCCGGCACCCATGCCCACCTGATTCCCGTGCTGGGGCCGCTCCTGGATCACCCGGAGCAGGCCCGGGGCCTGGTGATGGCGCGCATCGACTCCCGCTTCCAGAGCCTGGCGGGCCCCCCCAGCCTGGCCTCGTGCACCCGGGACGTTTATCCCGAACGCATCCGTTTCAGCCTGCGGTCGGTGCTCGCCCTGGCGGGTCGCGTGGCGTCGGTGGTGGCACACCTGCACCGGCGCGGCGTCCTGCATGGGGATCTTTATGCTCATAACATCCTCCACGATGGGGAGGGCGGCTGCCTGCTGGGGGATTTCGGCGCGGCGTCCTGCCTGCCCGGTCAGGGGGACCGGGCAGGGCTGGAGCGTATCGAAGTGCGGGCCTTTGGTTGCCTGCTGGAGGAGTTGCTGGCCCGTTGCCAGGCTGGATCGCCGGAAGAGGCAGTGGTCCTGACCAGGCTGCGGGCCCTGGAGGCTGCCTGCCTGGATGAGGACGTGGCGGCACGACCGGGATTCCAAGCCATCCAGGCCCGTTTGGTGGCCCTCGGCGCGCATTTTTTCCCGCTGCCGGTCTGAGGGGAGCCGTGGAATAATAGGTATTGACGCTTACGTAAACGTCAATACAATGGGTTCGGATACTCTCCACGAGAAAGCCTCATTCATGACAGAGCTCACCACTGCAGCCATCGACACCCGGGATGCCTGGGTGGAGCACCCGGAAGGGCCCCTCTTCGCCCGCATCTGGACCCCCGCTGCGGCGGGGCCAGAGGGACCACCGCAGGCCCCGATTCTGCTTTTCCATGACTCCCTGGGCTGCGTGGAATTGTGGCGGAATTTCCCGGAGGTGCTGAGCCGGGCGACGGGTCGCCAGGTGATTGCTTACGACCGGCTGGGGTTTGGCCGATCGGCTCCCCGCCAGGACACCCTGGCCATGGATTTCATCGCCCAGGAGGCCCGGAGCGTGGTCCCCGTACTGCGGGCCCGGCTGGGCTTCGAGCGCTTCGTCGCCTTGGGCCACAGCGTCGGCGGGGGCATGGCCGTGTATTGTGCCGCGGCCTTCCCCGAAGCCTGTGAGGCGCTGGTGACCATCGCCGCCCAGGCCTTCCCGGAGGATCGCACCCTTGACGGCATCCTGGTGGCCAAGGCCCAGTTCACCGACCCGCTTCAGGTGGAGCGTCTCGGACGCTATCACGGGGACAAGGCCCGCTGGGTGCTGGATGCCTGGATCGAGACCTGGACCCATCCGGAGTTCGCTTCCTGGTCCCTGGCGGAAACCCTGCCCCAGGTGGTCTGCCCGGTCCTGGCCATCCACGGCGCCCAGGACGAGTATGGTTCGGCCCGTCATCCGGAAATGATCGGAGCCCTCAGCAGTGGCCCGGCCCGCGTGGAGATCATGCCCGATACTTTCCATGTGCCCCATCGGGAAAAGCCTGAGGTGGTGGTGGCTCTGGTGGCCGGGTTCCTGGCGCCGGCCTGAGCCACCCTCATCCTGTCGGGCGGATCCGCTGGGCACCTGTCCAGCATCGGTATTACCATGGGGAGGCCGGTACGCAGCCCGTACCGGTTTCACCGGGTTCGTGATCCGCTTACAGATGGGCAAGACGTATGGATGCCAGCAAGACCGCCCGGCCCTGGCCGGGAGACCTGTGGGGTGGCCTGGCGGCCACGCTGGTCGCCCTGCCATCGGCCATCGCCTTTGGCGTGACGATCTTTTCCCCCCTGGGGCCGGGCTATGGCGCCCAGGGGGCGCTGGCCGGCATTCTGGGCGCCACCGTGCTGGGGCTGATTGCACCCGCCCTGGGGGGAACGGACAGGCTCATCACCGCGCCCTGTGCCCCGGCGGCGGCGGTCCTGGCCGCCCTGGCCATCGGTTTCGCCCAGCAGGGCGTCCCTCCGCAGACGGGCATGCTGATGCTGATCCTCATCGGCCTGCTGGCCGGCGCCATCCAGATGGGCCTGGGCTTCGCCGGCATCGGCAGCCTGATCAAGTACATTCCCTATCCAGTGGTCTGCGGCTATCTGAGTGGGGTAGGCCTGACCATCATCGGCAGCCAGTTGCCCCGGGTGCTTGGCGTGCCCGAAGACATGGGGCTCCAGGCCGCGTTGCTGAGCCCGGCCAGCTGGCGCTGGGAGAGCATTGTGGTGGGCCTGGGTGTGATCCTCACGATGCTGCGGGCCGACCGGCTGGTGCGTCTGATTCCTGCGGCGATCATCGCCATGGGGGCGGGGATCTGCCTCTATCTCCTGCTCGGCCTGTTCGACCCTGCGCTCCGGCAAACCCGTGACAATCCCCTGGTGATCGGCCCCCTGAGTACACCGGATGCGTCCTTGCTGGATGCGGTCACCCGGAATATCCAGACCGTCGGGGCGTTCGATCCCGGTCTGCTCGCCCAGGTGGTCTTTCCGGCCCTGACCCTCGCGGTCCTCCTGTCCATCGATACCCTCAAGACCTGCATCGTCCTGGATACCCTGACGAACACCCACCACCGTCCGGACCGGGAACTGGTGGCCCAGGGCCTCGGCAATCTCGGTTCGGCCCTGCTGGGGGGCATTCCGGGAGCTGGTCAGATGGGGGCGTCGATGGTCAATCTGGCCAGCGGCGGCCAGACCCGACGCTCCGGCATCCTGGAAGGCGGCTTTGCCTTGCTGACCTTCCTGTTCCTGTCGCCTCTGGTGGCGTGGATTCCCATCGCGGCCCTGGGGGGCATCCTGATGGTGATCGGTTACCGGATGATCGACCAGCACAGCCTGGAGTTCTTCCGCAGCAAGGCCACCCGGCTGGATTTCATCGTGATCGTGGCGGTGATCGTGACGGCCCTCAGCGTGAGCCTGATTGCGGCCTCCGCGGTGGGCATCGTGCTGGCCATTGCCCTCTATCTCAACGAGCAGAGTCACAGCCGGATCCTGCGCCGCAAGATCGAGGGTGGGGAGCAGTTCTCCAAGGTGGTCCGGCACGACCAGGAGCTGTCCATCCTCACCCGGCACGGGAGCAAGACGGTGATCGTGGAGCTCCAGGGCAGTCTTTTCTTTGGTACCGCCCACCAGCTCTACCGAGCCCTGGAGCCGGAGATCGGACCGCGTACCTACGTGATCCTGAACCTGCGGCGGGTCCAGTCCCTGGACCTCACCGCCACCCACGTGCTGGAGCAGATCAAGGATCGCCTGGAGCAGGTGGGGGCTTACCTGATCTTTGCCGAGATTCCCCGCGGGCTGCCCAGCGGTCTGAAGATGAAGCGCTACCTGAAGGATGTGGGGCTCCTGCGGGACAGTACCCGGGCCCTCGCCTTCCGGCAGCTGGATGACGCCCTGGAGTGGGTTGAGGGCCAGATCCTGCGGGCTGCCGACTATACCCATGAAGACCTGGACCCACCTCTCGAACTGGCCGAGCTGGAGCACCTGCTGGGCTGGCTGCCGACAACCCTCACCAGCCTGGCCCCGATCATCGCACAGCGTCATTTTTCCGAAGGTGAGAAGCTTTTCGAAGCGGGTGCTCCGGGCGGAGATCTGCTCTTCATCCGCCGGGGCACGGTCCGCGTCGAGATCGCCCTGGGCAGGAAGGAGCTGTGGCACATCGGCACCTTCGGGCGGGGCGATTTCATCGGTGAGATGGGATTCCTGGACAGCACCCGACGGGTTGCCGATGCCATCGCCCTGACAGAGACCGATTGCTTCATCCTGTCACGGGAGCGCTTCGACGCGGCCACCAACCTGGCCGGACCGGAAGCTGGCCTGCTGTTCGAAGGGCTCGCCAAGGTCCTGGCCATGCGTGTCCGGTTCATGAACCGGGAGCTTCGGGTGCTCCGGGGCTGAGCGTCCGCCTCAGAACCGTTCTTCCGCTTTGCGCCAGCGCTCCAGCCAGACTTCGGCCGGCTCGGGCTTGCCGAACAGGTAGCCCTGGTGGATCACGTTGCCCCGGGTGTTGAGGAAGTCGGCCTGTTCGCGGGTTTCCACGCCTTCCGCCACCACTTTGAGGTGCATGTGCCGGGCGATGGACAGGATGGTTTCCACCAGTGCCGCATCGTCTGGATCGGTCGGTGCGTCCTGGACGAAGGTCTTGTCGATCTTCAGTTCATGAATGGGCAGGCGTTTCAGGTAGGCCAGGGACGAGTAGCCGGTGCCGAAGTCGTCGATGGAAAAATGCACGCCGAGAATGGCCAGTTCGCTCATCTTGCTCACCACTTCACCGACGTTGTCCACAACCAGGCCTTCCGTCACTTCGAGGGTCAGCCGGGTAGGGTCGGCGCCGGTTGCGGTGAGCACCTGACGTACCCAGGGCACGAAGCCACTCTGGCGGAAGTGCCGCGGCGATAGGTTGACCGACAGGCGCAGGGGATTGCCCGCCATGTCCTCCCGGGCCATCAACTGGCAGGCCGCCTCCAGTACCCAGGTACCCAGCTCGACGATCAGGTCGGACTCCTCGGCGACGGGGATGAATGTGCCCGGAGGGAGCAGCCCCCGCTGGGGATGTTGCCAGCGGACCAACACTTCAGCACCGACCGGGTGCCCTTCTTCATCCACCTGGGGCTGCAGGAAGAGCCGTAATTCGCCGGCAGGGATCCCCCGGTGCAGGGCTGCTTCGATGGCAAAGCGTTGCTGGACGGCTTCGCCCATGGCGGTTTCAAAGAAGGCACTCCGGTTGCCTCCGGCGGCCTTGGCCCGGTGCAGGGCCGTGTCGGCACACAGCAATACCCCTTCCGGAGTGTCCTCGTTGTGCTCGGGGAACAGGGTGATCCCGAGGCTCGCAGTGATGCTTATTTCATCTCCGGCGATGATGAAGGGGGTGCGCAGGGCGTTGTGGATCTTCTCGGCCACGGCCAGGGCCTGACGCCCATCAGGGGATGGGTGCAGGGCCTGGTTCGAGATATAGAGGGCGAATTCGTCGGCGGAAAGCCGGGCCAGGGTGTCTCCTTCACGGGTCAGCCCCTGAAGGCGCAGGGCAACCGCCATGAGCAGGGTGTCGCCGATGGCAATCCCGCGGGCATCATTGATGTTCTTGAAACGGTCGATGTTGAAGAGGATCAGGGTTTCCTTGCGCTGCAGGCGGCGCCGGGTGGCCAGGGCCTGGGCCAGCCGGTCGGTGAGCAGGCGACGGTTGGGGAGGCCAGTCAGGGCGTCGTAGTTGGCCAGTCGGTGGATTTCGGCCTCGCTCTGGATCCGTTCGGTGATGTCCTGCACGGTGCCGTGGATCAGCTGTGCCTGTCCGTGCTCGTTGAGCTGGATTTCTCCCAGGGCATGGACGTGCTTTATCCGCCCGTCGGGCATCACAAGGCGGTGGGTGACGTCGTAGTCGGTGTCGCCGCTGAAGGTTTTCTCGTAGAGCGCACGGAGCGTCGCCCGGTCGTCCGGGTGCACGATCTCGAGGAGTTCGTCATAGGAAAAGCCCTTCCTTCCGGCAGGTTCCATTTCCAGGATCCGGAAGGTTTCTTCCGAGCATTCGAGCTGACGGCTGTCCAGATCCAGGAACCAGCTGCCCAGCTTGGCGATGCGCTGGGCTTCGTTGAGCTGGTCGAGGCTGGCTTGCATGACCTGCTCGGCCTGCCTGAGCAGGCTCATGTCGCGGCCGATGCCGATGACGCCGATGATCCGGCCTTCGCTGTCATACATGGGCGACTTGATGGTCAGCAGCCATTCCTTGTGACCGTCGGAGGCAAACGTCACTTCTTCCTGATTGGCGTGAGGTACGCCGGATTCCAGGGCAATCCGGTCGTTTGCCCGGAAGGCATCCGCAATCCCCACTGCCACGAAGTCGTGGTCCGTCTTGCCGATGATGTCGGCTTCGGGTTGTCCGAAGAACTGCTCGAAGCGGGGATTGCAGAGGAGGTAAACGCCTTGGGTGTTCTTCAGCCAGACCAGATCGGGGATGCTCTGGATCAGGGCTCGCAGAAAGCGTTTTTGCTGACCCAGATCGGCTTCCGAGGTTGCCAGGGCGCCGCGTTGGGCAGCCAGGGCATCCAGCATGCTGTTGAAGTCTGTACCCAGGGTTGCCAGTTCGTCCTGGCCGATGATGGCGACCCGCTCGTCTTCCTTGCCTTGCCGCACCTGCTCCATCACGCCCACCAGCGTCCGCATGCGACGGGTCAGGCGGTCGGCCATGGCCCACGCCAGCAGGGTGCCGATGAGGATGGCCGCGAGGGTGTAGAGCAGGCCCTCCCTGGTGATGGCGTCCAGTTCCTGCTGGGTATCCTGATGCTGGGTACCGATGCGTGCCCAGCCGATGAGCCGGTCCGCCATAACCACCGGCGCCACGCTGTCCACCAGCTCCAGCTGGCGGCTGACCAGCTGGACTTCCTCCATTCTGGCAGGCTCGTCGGGCAGGTCCAGGACGTAACTGCCGATGCGCTTGCTCTCGGTGTGGGCGACGACCCGGCCGTCCCTGTCGAGGATCATTGCGAAGCGGACATAGGAGAGGCGATGCTGGGAAGCGATGATTTCCTGCAGCCCTGCCAGATCCATGGCGCCGAGCGCATTGGCTGAACTGATGGCCAGCCCGCGGCTCAGATAAATGTTTTCCTCTACCTGGCGATGGAGCAGCATCTCCCGCTGGCGGTAGGTCAGGTCGAAAACGAAAATACCCATCATCGACGCATGCACCAGCGCCACGCCAACGATCAGCTGACGTCGCAAGGACTTGAAAAGAAGTGCCTGGAGGCCACGCCAGAGGGATTTCATGGGCTTTCTACCGGCCTGACCTGGCGTTCGAAGGTGTCGATGTATGTCCGTACCACCTGGTAGCTGGCGTCGCTGGCCGGATAAAAGGCACGCGTTTCCATGCCTGCTAGAATCTGCTGCCCTTCATGACGGGTAGCGAGCTTCAGGAGCACCTGGCGGACCTGGGCGATCAGCGCCGAGGGCAGGTCATTGCGGGCAACCACGGCATTGTTGATCAGGGGGGGTGTCTCCCAGATCACCCGGAGCTCGGCGGCTTCCTGAGGATGATCCCGCTGGAATGCCCGCCAGGGGGGAGGCCAGGTGGCTGCAATGGCCGTGTGTCCCTGATAGGTATTCATGATGGAGGACTCCTGGGAGCCCACGTAGCGGTTCTCGATATCCCGATTGACGTTGATCCCCTGACCATGAAGCCACGCCTGAGGCATGATGCAGGCGGCCATCGCGGTAGCCGCCGGATAACTGACGGCCTTGCCTTTCAGGTCGGCCGGGAGGCGGATGGGGCTGTCCCGGCGGACGATGAAGATTCCCTTGAAGTCTTCCGGGGCACCCGCACTGGCGATGACATGGAATCCGGCTTCCATGGCCTTGAGGGTCTGCCAGGGATTGGTCAGCAGGAATTCGGCCCTGCGGGAGCGGATTTTTTGTTCGAAGGAGGGGTAGTCCCTGGAGGCTTCGAGCACGAAACGCGCTTCAGGGATTTCGCGGTTGATGACATCCACCAAAGGTTGATAAACCTCGAAGAGCTTGGTCGGATTATGCAGGGGGTGCACTGCCAGCCTGTACCGGGGGCGCATGCCATTCCTGGGCTGAGCATCATAAACAGGCCCGGAAGGTGGTGGCGTCCTGTCACACCCGGCGATGGCCGCGCCGATCAGGACACCCGCAGTAGCGATGAATTTCCGGCGTTTCATGGGTTGTATTGACGGCTCTTTTTTCTGCCCCTTCAGCTTAATGCCTGTAAGCCTGTGACGTACAGCACGATGGATGAGCGCTCGGGAATAGGTCTTGTGCTGGCGTTCAGCGCAGATGTCCGGCCCGGTTCAGGAAGTCTCCCGCGGCCATGGGCCTGCCGTAAAGATAGCCCTGGAAATGATCGCAGGCCAACGCCAGGAGACGTTCGTGATGTGCCGTGTCTTCGACGCCTTCCGCAATCACGGTGAGTCCGAGGCTGTGCCCGAGTCCGATGATGGTCTGGACGACGGCCGCGCTGTTCTCTTCGAGGCACATGCGTCGCACAAAGGACTGATCGATCTTGAGTTCGCTCAGGGGCAGGCGCTGGAGGTAGGAGAGGGAGGAGTAGCCGGTTCCGAAGTCGTCCAGGGAAAAGGATATCCCCAGGGCGCGCAGTGCCTCCATCTTGCTGACCACCTCGTCCACGTCGTCGAGGAGCATGCTTTCCGTCAGTTCCAGCCGGAGCCTCTGGGGCCGGGCTCCGGAGCGTCGCAGGGTGTCCGTCGTTCGGGCAACGAAATCGTTGCGGGAGAACTCCCGTGCGCTGACATTGACGCTCAGCATCATGTCCTGGAAGAGGGGTGTCCGGCCCCATTCGACCAGGGTCGTGCAGGCTGACTCGAGCACCCACTGGCCCAGGCTGAGGATGAGGCCGGACTCCTCGGCCATCTGAATGAAGCTGCCGGGCATCCGCAGGGCTTCCCCCGGGCGCTGCCAGCGCAGCAAGGCCTCGGCGCCCACCAGCTGCCCCTGCCGGTTCAGCTGGGGCTGGTAGTGGAGGAGGAATTCCTGTCGGGCCAGGCCTTCCCGCAGTTGCCGGATCAGTTCGGCGCGGCGGTTGATGGCCGACTGCATGCCGGCGTCAAAGAAACGCATCGTCCCGCGTCCGGCTTTCTTGGCCGCGTACATGGCCAGTTCGGCCTGTTTGATGAGATCGTCGAGGCTGGTTCCGGCCTCCCGGAAAAGGATGGCCCCGATGCTGGCCCCGCTCTGATAGGCGCCCCGTGCGAAGTGGTGGGGGAAGGCCAGGGCCTGGATGAGTTTCTGGCCGACGGCTTCCACCACGCCACCTGCTACGCCGGGCTCCGGATCCAGGTCTTCCAGCATCACGATGAACTTGTCCCCGCCAAAGCGCGCGACCGTGTCGTTGGCCCGCACCTGGGTCTTGAGGCGGCGGGCAACCTCCTTCAGCAGGAGATCGCCCACGTCATGGCCCAGGCTGTCGTTGAGGGTCTTGAAGTCGTCCACATCAATGAACAGCAGGGCCCCGTGGCAGTTCGTGCGCTGTGTGCCGGCCATGGCCTGGTGGATGCGGTCGTACATCAGGCGACGGTTGGGAAGATCGGTCAGGGGGTCATAGAAGGCCAGTTGCACGATCCGGGCTTCGGCGTCCTTGCGCTGGCTGATGTCGGTAAGCCTGCCGACAAAGTGGGTGACCTGTCCTGCACCGTCCTGCACTGCCGTGAGGGTGACCCAGTCCTGGTCATCCTCGCCACTTTTACGCCGGATCCAGGCTTCACCCTGCCAGGTACCCGCACGGATCAGTTGGCGCTGGACCGTCCGGAAAAAACTGGGCGGGTTGCGCGGTGACAGGAGGAATTCAGGGCTCTGCCCGAGAATGTCGTCCAAAGTGAATCCCAGGGTGTCGGTGAAGGCACGATTGACCCGCAGGATGACACCGTGGGCGTCAGCGATAAGCATCCCCTGCTGGGATTCGAAGGCGGCGGCGGCAATCCGCAACTCGTCCTCTGCCTGGACCAGGGCGCGCATGTCCGCATCCATGCAGAACAGCATGGTTTCCTGACCGGGGAGGCTGACCACGGTGTGGCTGGAATAGACCGGAACCCAGCTGCCATCCATGTGGCGCAGGTCGAGACGACCCGGAGGAGCGCCCCTGCCGTGGTCGAACATCCAGCGAACGGCTTTCTTCACTGTTTCACGGAGCTCTTCGGGGATGATCAACTCGAACAGGTTGCCGCCGATGGCCTCCTCGGCGCTGTAGCCGTAGATGAGCTCCGAGGCGCGGTTCCAGTAGACCACCGTGCCATCCTCGAGGTAGCCCTGGATCGACAGGGCCTCGGCGTCGGCGAAAAGCTTTGCAAAGCACGTTTCGGCAAGCTTGTGGGAGAGGCTGTCGTTTGCCGGAATGCCGAGCGTCGGGTCGTCGGGGCGGGTCATGGCATGGGTTTTGAAATGTGGGTAAGCGGCGTCAGGCCTTCTTGTCCGGTGGTGCCCTGACGCTGCCGGAGGTCAAAACATTTTTCCTCTCATGCATTTTCATCGAATCTGGGGTTTTAAAAAACCATCCCATTGGTATGGTTTATCCCGGGTGCGTCCCGGGCCTGCAGTCTGGTCCGGAGTGCGTGGTCCAGCTGCCGCAAACGCGGGCAGGCACGCTGGACGCGTGTTGCCCGGGTTTCATACCACCCTCACCTGCCAGCGATACCAGCGGGCAGAGAGCATCCTGGCCAGGGCGCCGGCCATGCGCTCGAGGGGGAGGTTGAATGTGCCATCCTTGCCACCCGCCAGAAAGGCGACCTTGTTGGACCAGCTGACCCGGACGCCGGGGCAGAATGCTTCATCCACCAGCAATGCTTCGTAGTCGAGGGTGACGTCGCCCCATTCCCGTGCCTCGAAAATCTTGGCCAGGGCACCGCTGGCAATGGCCTTGGTGTAGAACGCCACGTCCTGCTCATCCGCAGACTCCCGGTCGCCGTCCTGGTGGCTGAGCGCCAGGCTGGGACCGAGGGCGATGCTGAGGCAGGCATCCTGATAGAGGGCCTGCATCCGCTGGAGCAGACCCTCGCTGGGGCCGGATTCGGCCAAGGCATTGAGGAGAGCGCGCTGCTCAATTTCAAACTGCTCGTACTTGTCCATCGTCGCAAATCCGTGGGGGAAGTCACGATTTTAGCGCCGATGGGGCCGACCCACCGCAATGGACGGCTCGGACAGGATTGGATCCTTCCCGTTGCCGGCGCGTCCATGCGTGGGTCAGCTGAATGCTTCCAGTCTTATTTCAGGATCGGGCCCAGATGGATCAGCTGGGTCTCCCCGCTGCTGCCGTCCACGCCATCGTTGTCATTGACGATGAGGACATCACCGCTGGCCAGGACGGCCAGCCCTTCGATCTTCTCGGGCACGACCCCCCTGGGCGCCCGCAGGTCGGGCAGGAGATCCCGGACCAGGGTCTTGCTCACAGTGTCCCCCGGGTTCTTGCCCGTCAGGTCGATACGGTAGAGGCGCTTGATGCGGGCGTCCGGCCCGCCCTGGTTATCCCGTTCCACCACCAGGAACTGGTTGTTGCCCAGGGCCGTGATGTCGGACAAGCCGACCCACCCTTTGTTGGGGGAGGCCACGGCGTCCAGCGGGTAGAACAGGAACTGCCAGTTGCGGGTGGCCAGATCGAAGACGCCGATGCGCGGCTGGCTTTCCCCTTGCCAGGCACGCTGGAAGGCGACCACGAGCTTGCCGCTGGATTCGGCGATGCCTTCAAAGCCGAAGCGGACTTGACGGGCGTTCACGTCGGCGGGCAGCAGGATGATGTCTTCGACTACGCCGCTGGCCGAGACCTTGAGGATCAGGTTGGCGGACTTGACCGGGTAGGCACTGTCGCCGACGGTGCCCGAGCCTTCGGAGGCGATCCAGAAGCCACCGCCGGAGGCCATCGAGATCCCTTCGGGATCCAGGTTGACGCTGCCATCGGCATTGACCAGAGCCGCCAGGTCGGTAGCGTCGAAGGCGTTGTCGTCCTTGGCGGCCGGCAGCTGGGCGGCCAGGGCCGCGATCTTGCCGCTACTGTCGAGGATGCGGATTTCCCGCTTCAGGCTGGCGGGCTTGAGGCTGGTGTCGATTTCGAAGATCCGGTTGCCGCGGAAAAAGCTATCGTCGATGGCATACACCAGCGTGCCGCTGGGGGCGGCCGCCATGCCGGAGAGGGCCGCCCAGGGGATGGGCGTGCCGTCGGCCCGGTCCACCGACTGGAGGGTCGGATAGGCGGCGCGGGCGTTCTGGTACTGGTAGATGTTGAGCACTGAGCGCACCACGCCGGCCCGGTCGTCGTTCTCGCTGGCTGCGATCACCAGGTTGCGGGAGGGAATGGCGAGCACCCCTTCCGGCGCGACACCGGCGGGCAGCACCTGCTTGAAGGCCGGGGTGTTCTTCTTGCTCATGTCGTACACCGCCACCACGCTGGAGCGTTCGGACGCGACGAAGAGATAGTCTGTCCCCTCGAAGCGGCCGAAGGCAGCATTCTCGGGTTCATTGCCCTTGGCATCGGAGCGCTTGTCGTTGTAGTGGCCGATCCGTGCCATCAGGTGTTCCAGTGTGTTACCGGAATCGTAGGCCACCGTGCCGTCGGTGTTGAAGATCGAGAAGCCCCGGCTGCCGCCGTTCAGATCGCCTTCGTTGGCGGTCACGAACTGGTCCCGGGAGATCCAGGTCACCCCGTCCGGCTCCCGCAGGCGGGCGTTCATCACTTCGCTGAAGCTGATCTGGTTGGGGCGCGGTGCGTCGGTCAGGTCCACCCGATCCAGCGTGACGCTGCCAGCGCTGAAATGTCGGGTGACCTTGCCCGAAGCGAGGTCCACCAGCGCAATGTGGTTGTTTTCCTGCAGGGTGACGACGGCGACATTGTCGTCGTTGATGGAGACGTATTCCGGCTCCGGATCGCCTGGATAAAGGCTGGCGAGGCCGGTCAGGGCGACGCTGCGGGTTTTCCAGGTGGCGGGCGCACCTGCCACGTCGATGATCATCAGGCTCCCCGCCGGAGACTGGGGCGGTGCGCCGTTGCCCAGGGTCTCGTCCCGTTCGTTCTCGATCACCACGGCCACGTACTTGCCGTCCTTGCTGCGAGCAACCGAATCGGGCTGGCCCCCCAGGGCGATTTCAGCCACCTTCTCGCGGCGGGCGATGTCCACCACGACCAGTTTTCCGGATACGTTCACGTAATCGGTGCGGGTGTTGACGGCGACCAGGGCGTAGCTCCCCAGCACGGTGACGGACGTGGGCTCTCCGCCCATGGGCAGGGCCCCCAGGGCCTTGGGGTTGGCCGGATCGGCAATATCCACGAAGCCCGCTTCACCCTTCAGGCTGTTGCTGTAGATCAGGGTCATGCCGTCTTCGCTGGCAGCAACGATCTCGGCGGCGGTGGGGGTGCTGTCCTCGCAGGAGGAGCCCACCTGGTCGCACACCGGGAAGCTGGCGGTACGGTTGAAGAACTTGTTGTCATTGCTGACAGAGGCCGCCGGGCCGTCGTTGTCGGAGCCGCAACCGGTCAGGAGTCCGGTGGTAATCAGGCCGATGGCCAGGGCGAGCGTGGTTTTTTTCATGGTCTGAGCTTTGGTATGCAAAGCCCGAAAGCCTATTCCAGGCTCATGAAGGTCTCTTTACGGTTTCATTTCCAGTGCTCGGGAGATTGAGGGCGCACCGAGAGGCTTGATTGGGTATATGTAATTTTGTACAGTTATTCTTGTTTAGAGCCGGATCTGACCCATGAACGTCCAGATGAGTTTTGATTTTCCCGAGGGGGCCGGAGTGCCTGCCGGTCTTCCCTCGACCGCCATCCGCCGGACGGCCCGCACGAAGCCTTCCGAGCTTGCTCCGCCGGACTGTTCCCAACTGCCTCTGGTCGTGTCCCCGGTCCGCACACCGGCCAGGCCACGACCCGGGCTCCGCTCCATTCCGCAGGTGGAGTCCCGAACCCAGGGTCTGCACTCTTCCCGGGCCTGGTCGGATGGCTCGCGGCATGTCCGCATACTGCGCAGTGAATCCGGAGACTGGGCTGCGGAAGTGTGGCGGGAGGAGGACCGGGAGCACGTCCTGATGCTTCCCTGGCCATACGACGACGACAGCCTGGCTCCCCGCCCCCTGGATGCCGAGGCCTTCCAGGGCCTGGTGCGCGAGGCGGACAGGCAGTGGGCGCTGCAGGCCCGGCAGCTGCAGGCACGTCTGCATCAGCGTCTGACGATTCCCCGGGGCAACAAGGTGCTCACCGTCACTCTGGACATCGTGCCCGACGAATTTGAACCGCATGCCCTGCTCTCTGCCGTGGATGACGGCGGTGAGGTCCTGGCCCGGGAGCAGGTGGGCCCCGACTTCCGCCTGACCGCAGCCACTGCCCGGGCCTGGGTCGAGAAGGCCGGCTCGGGCGATGTCGGATGACTTCAGGGCTCCTTCAGGAAGTGCCTGCCCAGCGTCACGGACCTGCTGGAGGGGCGGTCAGGTCACTTCAGGGCCAGCAGTTCCATCAGCATGGCCTTGTGGGCTTGCCGGGCCTGATTCATTTCGGCGGCGCTGAAACTGTTGAAGCTGAGCTGCTGGATCAGGGTGTGCACCATGGGTGAGCTGACCAGCCAGGGGTACTGACGCAGAGGGCCATCCCGACACAGTCCCCGATCGATGCAGATCCGCAGCAGGGTGGAGATCCTGTCGTTCACCTGGCCAAGTACGTTCTGGCGCCATTGTCGGACGATGTCTGGCAGGCGATGACCTTCTGACAGCATCAGGCGGGTGGTTGCCCGCACTTTCGGATCGTCCAGGGGGGCGTGGATGGCGGCCACAAGCCGGTCAACCAGGGTTGGCAGGTCCGGGTCGCCTTCCAGAAGGGCCTCCAGATCAATGCTGGGGGTTTGCAGGGAATGTTTAAGCAGGGCTTCGAAAACCTGATCCTTCCCCGAAAAATGGGCGTAAAAACCACTCTTGGAGAGTCCTGCCCGGGTGGCGATGTCGTCCACCCGGGTGGCGCTGTAGCCCTGGTTGGAAAACTCCGTAAGGGCAGCGTCGAGAATCAGGGGAATCCGTGTGTCGGGCGTGAGGCGCTTGCGGCGCGGCGGCTGAGGGACGGAAAGTACTTCTGGTTTTGGATCCATCAGACTCGTAGGATGGTTTCGTTGAGGGTTTAGGTGACTAAAGATAACTGAAACCCAACTGGCCGTGCGGGCCGTTTGAGAGAGTGTTAATCTAACGACCGATTGGTCGGTAATCCGGGCGCCCAGGCACCTTGCCGCTGCCGGATTACTTCCGGATTGTGCTCCCTCCCGGGGGTGGATCACGAAGGAGTTGCCGCCATGCTTGAACCGTTGGCCATGCCCTGGCGCAAGCGTCTCGTGCCGCTGGCTGGCCTGCTGCTTTCTGCCTGCATCAATCTGGCCCCTCCCTTCGAGCGCCCTGCCCTGCCGGTGCCGGAGCGCTACCCTCCGCGTGCTGAGGCGGAGGATCAGGGGAGCGCCCCTGCGACCTTGTGCTGGCAGGGTTTTCTTCGCGAACCGGATCTGGTGCGTCTGGTGGAACAGGCCCTGATCCACAACCTGGATCTCAAGGCGGCAGCGCTGCGCGTCAGCGAGGCCCAGGCGGCCTTCGGCATCCAGAGGGCCGAGCGCTTTCCTTCCCTGGCACTGGGAGTGGACCTGTCCCGCAGCCGGACTCCCGCCGACTTGAGCGTGACGGGACGTCCCAACCTGGCCAGTCGTGAGCAGATCGGTGTCAGCCTGGCCAGCTGGGAGCTGGATTTCTGGGGGCGGGTGGCCAACCTGGAAAGCGCTGCCCTGGCGTCCTATCTGGCCACGGATGCCGCCCGGCAGGCATTTCGCCTCACTTTGATCAATCAGGTCATCCAGGGCTACCTGGCGCTGGGCGAACTGGATGAGCGTCTTGCCCTGGCCCGGCGCAGCGAAGCCAGCCGGGCGGATTCCCTCAGGATCTTCCGGCGGCGGGTCGAGCTGGGGGCGACCTCCAGGCTGGAGCTGACCCAGGTGGAGATTCTCTGGCAGCAGGCTCATACCCTGGTGGCCCAGCTTGAGCAGGCCAGGGCCGTCCAGGCCCAGGCGCTGGGCTTGCTTGCGGGCGGAGATGCGGCTCACCTGCCCGCCGCCCGGGTAGATCCGGCGGTATTCAGCGGGGTGGCGTTACGGGTGGGCTTACCCTCCGAGCTGTTGATGGCTCGTCCGGACGTGATGGCTGCCGAGCACCGGCTGCGCGCTGCCGGTGCCAGCATTGGCGCGGCCCGGGCGGCCTTCTTCCCTCGAATTGCCCTGACGGCGTCGGCAGGAACGGCCAGTGCGGAGCTTGATGGCCTGTTCAAGGGCGGCAGCAGCGTGTGGAGCTTTTCTCCGGGGATTTCCCTGCCGCTCCTGGATGGCGGCCGGCGCGAGGCCGCGCTGGAGCTGGCCCGGGTGCGGCAGGCGCAGGGGGTGGTGGAGTACCAGAAGACCCTGCAGGGTGCCTTCCGGGAGGTGGCCGACGGTCTGGCTGCCATCCAGTGGTTGACGGTGCAGCTGGCGACCCTGAACGGCTCCCTTGCCGTGCAGACCGAGCGTACCCGTCTGGCCCGCCTGCGCTACGAGAGCGGTGCCGCCCGTTATCTGGAGGTGCTGGATGCGGAGCGGGACCGCTTGGCCGTCGAACAGCAGCACGTTCAGGTTCGCCGTGCCTTGCTGAGTGCCCGGGTGACACTTTATGTGGCCCTCGGGGGCGGCAGTCTCCACGAGGTGCCTGCCGCCTGTGGAGCGTTGCCCTGCGACCCATGCCCATTGAAGTCTCCGGGGAAAGATCATGAAGCCCATCGCCCATAAATTTGTTTCCCTTGCCGTGGTTCTGACCCTGCTGGGGGGAGGTTTCCAGGCCTGGGTTTACCTGCGGGGCAACGCCGGGCAGGAGGGCCTCGTCAGTGGCAATGGACGCATCGAGGCCACCGAGGTGGATGTGGCCACCAAGATGGCTGGCCGGGTGGACCAGATCCTGGTGCGGGAGGGGGATTTCGTGCGGACTGGACAGCCCCTGGCCCGGATGCAGGTGCAGAGTCTGCAGGCCCAGCGGGATGAGGCCGAGGCCCGCTATCAGCAGGCGGAGCAGGCTGTGGCGGGGGCCGAGGCGGTGGTGGTGGCGCGGCAGAGTGACCTGCAGGCTGTCCAGGCCCTGGTGCTGCAGCGGGACAGCGAGCTGGATGCGGCCCGGCGGCGCCTGGTCCGTTCTGAAACCCTGGCCAAGGAAGGGGCGTCGTCCGGGCAGGAACTGGATGATGACCGGGCCCGGGTCCGCAGCGCTGCAGCGGCACTGGCTGCGACCCAGGCCCAGGTGGCGGCCGCCCGGGCTGCGGTGGTGGCGGCGCGAAGCCAGGTGACGGGTGCCCGCTCCACCGCCGTGGCGGCCAAGGCCACGGTGGCACGCATTGAGGTGGACCTGGCGGACAGCGTGCTGACTGCGCCCCGGGACGGCCGGATCCAGTACCGGGTCGTCCAGCCCGGGGAGGTGATTGGCGCCGGGGGCAAGGTGCTCAATCTGGTGGACCTGGGGGATGTGTACATGACCTTTTTCCTGCCCGAGACGGTTGCCGGGCGGGTGGCGTTGGGCAGCGAGGTCCGGATCGTCCTGGACGCTGCGCCCGGATATGTCATTCCCGCCCAGATCAGTTTCGTCGCCAGCACGGCCCAGTTCACGCCCAAGACGGTGGAGACGGCCAGCGAGCGTCAGAAGCTCATGTTCCGGGTCAAGGCGCGGGTCGCGCCGGAATTGCTGGCCCGTTACCAAGATCAGGTGAAGACCGGTCTGCCCGGTGTTGCCTGGGTCCGCACCGACCCCCAGGGGGAATGGCCTGCCCGCCTGCAGTCCGGGAAGGTCCGGCCATGAAGGACGGTCCTCCCCCGGTCCTGCGCTTGACGGAGGTTTCCCTGCGTTATGGCGCCGTGGTGGCCCTGGACGGGATTACGCTGGGGGTGCCTGCAGGGCGCATGGTGGGTTTGATCGGTCCGGATGGCGTGGGTAAATCCAGCCTGCTGGCGCTGGCCTCGGGCGCGCGGGTGATCCAGCAGGGCGAAGTGGAGACCCTGGGAGGAAACATGGCGCACCGGAGCCACCGGGAGGCGGTGTGCCCCCGGATTGCCTACATGCCCCAGGGGCTCGGGCGTAACCTCTATCCGACCCTTTCCGTCGAGGAGAACCTGCAGTTTTTTGCCCGCCTGTTTGGCCACGCCACCGCCGAGCGCCGCCGCCGGATCGACAGCCTGACCTGGAGCACCGGACTCCTGCCCTTTCTGGACCGTCCGGTGGGCAAGCTCTCGGGAGGCATGAAGCAGAAGCTGGGCCTGTGCTGTGCGCTGATCCACGACCCGGATCTGCTCATCCTTGATGAGCCCACCACGGGCGTGGATCCCCTGGCCCGGGCCCAGTTCTGGGAGCTGATCGCGCGGATTCGCGCCGACCGTCCTGGCATGAGCGTGATCGTGGCGACCGCCTACATGGACGAGGCGCAGCGCTTCGACTGGCTGGTGGCCATGGACGAGGGGCGGGTGCTGGCGACCGGTCATCCGGACGAGCTGATGGCCCTCACCGCCACGAGGACCCTGGAGGCCGCATTCATTGCCCTCCTGCCGGAGGCCAAGCGCCGCCAGCATCAGCCGGTGGACATTCCTCCTCTGGCGGGGGGAGACGAGGACGATGTCGCCATCGAAGCCAGGGGCCTGACCATGCGGTTTGGGGATTTCACGGCGGTGGACCGGGCGAGCTTCCGGATCCGTCGGGGGGAGATCTTCGGCTTCCTCGGCTCCAACGGGTGTGGCAAATCCACCACCATGAAGATGCTCACGGGGCTTCTGCCGGCCAGTGAGGGTGAAGCCTGGCTGTTTGGTCAGCCGGTGGACCCCAGGGACATGGCGACCCGCCGGCGGGTGGGTTACATGTCCCAGTCCTTTTCCCTGTATGGCGAGCTGACGGTGCGGCAAAACCTGGTGCTCCATGCCCGCCTGTTCCATGTGCCCGAGGCCCAGGTGGCGGCCCGGGTGGACGAAATGGTGGCGCGCTTCGGCCTTGCCGAGGTGCTGGATGTCCTCCCGGAAAAACTCCCTCTGGGGATCCGCCAGCGCCTCTCTCTGGCGGTGGCGATGGTCCACAAGCCCGAGTTGCTGATCCTCGACGAGCCCACCTCCGGTGTGGACCCCATTGCCCGGGACAACTTCTGGCGGCTGATGATCGAACTGGCCCGGCGGGATCGGGTGACCATCTTCATCTCCACCCACTTCATGAACGAGGCCGAGCGTTGCGACCGGATGTCCATGATGCATGCGGGTCGGGTGCTCGACAGTGACCGTCCTGCTGCGCTGGTGGCACGGCGGGGCAAGGCGACCCTGGAAGAGGCCTTCATTGATTATCTGCGTGAGGCGGAAGGCGCACGGGAGGAGCGCGCGCCGGCCCCTCACGCCGTGGCGGGCGCAGGTCCGGCAGGGGCGAAGCCCGAGGGCGCTGGCATCCGCATCCGTGAGAGCCTGGGGCGCATCTACAGTTATTTCTGGCGAGAGGGCCTGGAGCTCCAGCGGGATCCGGTCCGGGCAACCCTGGCGCTTGTGGGGAGCCTGGTCCTGCTGTTCGTGATGGGTTTCGGTATCTCCATGGACGTGGAGAACCTGCGTTTCGCGGTGCTGGACCGGGACCAGACCGTCCTCAGCCGGGCTTACGGACTCAATCTCGCAGGATCCCGTTACTTTACCGAGCGCCCTCCCCTGGCGGACTACGGCGAGCTGGACCGGCGGATGCGCAGCGGCGAACTCTCCCTGGTGCTGGAGATCCCCCCCGGATTTGCCCGCGACGTGGCCCGCGGAGCGCCGGTACAGATCGGTGCATGGATTGACGGGGCCATGCCCCAGCGGGCCGAGACCGTGAAGGGCTACGTGCAGGGCATGCATCAGCAGTGGTTGCTGGAGCAGGCCCGCGCCCGGGGCATGGTCGTGTCCTCCGGCCTGGCCCGGATAGAGACCCGTTTTCGCTACAACCCGGACGTCCGCAGTCTGCCGGCCATGGTCCCGGCGGTGATTCCGCTGCTGCTGCTGATGCTCCCGGCCATGCTCACCGCCCTGGCGGTGGTGCGGGAGAAAGAGCTGGGGTCCATCATCAACCTCTATGTGACGCCGGTGACCCGCAGCGAGTTCCTGCTGGGCAAGCAGCTGCCTTACGTGCTGCTGGCGCTGCTCAATTTCCTGCTCATGTGCCTGGTGGCGGTAAGCATTTTCGGGGTGCCCATGACCGGCAGTTTCCCGGCCCTGGGCGTGGCGGCGGTGCTGTTCTGCGTGATCGCCACGGGAATGGGCCTGCTGGCGTCCACCGTGACCCGGAGCCAGACCGCTGCCATGTTCCTGGCGGCCATCGGCACCATGATCCCGGCAGTCCAGTTCGCGGGGCTCCTCAATCCGGTTTCTTCCCTGGACGGGACAGGCCGCCTGTTCGGCGAGCTCTACCCGGCGAGCCACATGCTGTTGATCAGTCGGGGGGTGTTCAGCAAGGCGCTGGGATTTGCCGATCTGCAGGGGGCCTTCTGGCCCCTGGCGCTGGCCGTGCCAGTGATCCTTGGGGCCGCCATCCTGCTGCTGGACAAGCAGGAGCGCTGACATGAAGCGCCATCTCCTGAACATCTACCGGCTGGGGGTCAAGGAGCTGTGGAGCCTTGCCCGGGACCCGATGATGGTGTTTCTGATCGGGTGGACCTTTACGGTGGCCATCTACGTGGCCGCGACCACGGTGCCAGAAACCCTGCACCGGGCGCC
This sequence comes from Zoogloea sp., assembly GCF_028693495.1. GTDB lineage: Bacteria > Pseudomonadota > Gammaproteobacteria > Burkholderiales > Rhodocyclaceae > Zoogloea. The sequence goes on from NZ_JAQUVG010000014.1 coordinate 34,536, forward strand.
TGTTGCGATTGTCGATGAGGACCAGTCAGCCCTGTCGGCGCGGATTGTCTCGGCCTTCTATCCGCCCCGTTTCAATCCCCCGGCGCTGCTGGCCTTGCCGGAGGTGGATCCGGCCATGGACGAGGGGCGCTATACCTTCATCCTCGACATACCCCCCAACTTCCAGCGGGATGTGCTGGCAGGGCGGGCACCCCGGATCCAGCTCAACGTGGATGCCACCCGGATGAGCCAGGCCTTCACCGGTAGCGCCAGCATCCAGCAGATCGTGATGGGAGAGGTGAACGAGTTTGCCCAGCGGTATCGCGAGAACAGCGTCCTGCCCGTGGATCTCGCCCTGCGGGCCCGCTTCAATCCGGCCCTGGAGCAGTCCTGGTTCGGTGGGTTGATGGAGGTGGTGAACAACATCACCCTCCTCTCCATGATCCTGACGGGGGCTGCCCTGATCCGGGAGCGGGAGCACGGCACGGTCGAGCATCTGCTGGTGATGCCCGTGACGCCCACCGAGATCATGTTTGCCAAAGTCTGGGCCTGTGCCCTGGTGGTCATCCTGGCCGCCACCGTCTCCCTCAACCTGGTGATCCGTGGAGCCCTGGGGGTCCCCATCGAGGGCTCCCTGCTCCTTTTCCTTGCGGGCACCACGCTGCATCTGTTTGCTACCACGTCCATGGGCATCTTTCTGGCCACGCTGGCCCGCAGCATGCCCCAGTTCAGCCTCCTGCTGATGCTCATCGTCATGCCCCTGCAGATCCTCTCCGGAAGCATGACGCCCCGCGAAAGCATGCCCGAGGGGGTCCAGGCCCTCATGACCCTGGCGCCGACCACCCACTTTACCGAACTGAGCCAGGCCATCCTGTACCGGGGCGCAGGTCTCGACACCGTCTGGTCACCTTTTGTGTACCTGTTCCTGATCGGCTGCGTGCTGTTTACCGTGTCCCTGTTCCGTTTCCGGCGAGCCATCACCCGCATGACCTGAGGGTCATCCCGCAACGGACCGTGATGGACTCCAAGGATGTCCGGCGGAGTGTCGGCAGCGCTGTGGAAAGCTGCCCCTTTATCCCCTCCAAGCGTGGTCAAGCCTGTGGATAAGGTGTGGGCTTGATGCTCAAGATGATGAATTTGAACATTTTTTCTGTTTTGCCTCATAAATGGGCAGGGCGTTCGGCGTCCCTGAAGGGGGCGGTACCGGAAATCATGTCCCGTGCCAGAGCACAGGGCAGGTCAAGGCATGACATGCGCTTCCCTGAAGTTGTTGACGCTCCCGGGTAACCCGAGAGGGGTGACGTCCCGAGGGGATCCGTGGCCTCTGCGGGGGCGCACCTGGGCAAAACTCCTGCCTTTGAATTCAGCGGGTTTACGCTAGAGTTATCAAAAACGATAGAAACCAAGGCACACCTTGTCCGTGTGTTGTCCGTGGAGGGGGGCTCATGTCAGGTCCGGTTTTTTCCGTGTCGGAGGGAGAGCACTCCGGTGACTTGAACGATCTGAGGCAGCGCGTTCTCGACAGCCTGGGTGCCCTGATCGTGACCAAGGACCGGGAAGGGCGCTATACCTACGCCAACCGGATCTTCTGCCAGTGGGTGGGGGCACCTCTCGAGTCGGTCATTGGCAGAAAGGCCAGGGATTTCTTCGATGAAGCGACTGCCGGGCAGGTCGAGGCCGTAGAGCAGGAGGTGATTGAGACCTGCCGGCTGATGGAGACCCACGCCTCCTTCCTGCTCACTTCCAGCGGCGAATCGCGGCGCTTTCTAGCCGTCAAGTCTCCCTTGCTTGACCGGGAGGGGCGTGTTGTGGGTCTGTCCAGCGTTTACGTGGATGTGACCGAGCGCGAGCGTACCGCGGCGCTGTTGCAGGAGTCCCGCGCCATTCTGGATACGGTGATGGCCAACGTGGATGCCCACATCTACATGAAGGACGAAAACCGGCGTTACCTGTTTGTCAGCCGCAAGGTAGCTCAACTCTTCCAGCGATCCACCGAGGAAATGATCGGACATACCAGTGAGGAACTGCTGGAAGAGGAACAGGCCGAGTCCTTCAGGGCGCTGGATGACAGGGTGTACGCCCAGGGTGGTCATCATGCTGGGGAAGAGTGTTTCCGGGTCGGGGGGCAGATGCGCTACTACTGGTCCGTCAAGCTGCTGCTGGAGCGGCCAGGGCAGACCAATTGCCTGGTCGGTTTTTCCTCGGATATCACCGAACTGAAGCTGGCCGAGCATGCCCTGGCCCGTTCGGAGGCGCGTTTCAGGACGCTCTTCGAGGCCAGCAGTGAAGCCGTTTTCGTCTTCAACCGGAGCCTCGTCCTGCTGGATTGCAATCCGGCCGCCCTGACCTTGCTGGGTCTGAGCCGCAAGGAGGAATGCATGGGCCGCTGTCTGAAAGATCTTTCGCCGCCTGCACAGCCCTGCGGGATGCCCTCGGCCGAGCTGCTGGAGGAGTATCTGCAGGTTGCGGATCGCAAAGGCCGTCACCGTTTTGAGTGGATGCTCCGCAGCGCGGGTCAGGATGAACTGGTTCCGGTAGAGGTCGTCATCAGTGCCATGAGCCTGGACGGAGTGCCGGCTTTCCTCGCTACCCTGAGGGATCTGACCGAGCGCAAGCAATATGAGAGCAAGATTCATCAGCTGGCTTTTTACGATGCGCTGACAGAGTTGCCCAACCGCCGCCTGTTTTTCGATCGACTCGCCAAAGCGTTGGCCCAGAGCCAGCGCAGTGGGCTGTATGGGGCGGTGATTTATCTGGATCTCGACAACTTCAAGCCGGTTAACGACCACTATGGCCATCGGGCCGGAGATCAGGTGCTGCAGGAGGCGGCACGGCGCCTGAGCCATTCCATTCGCGAACAGGACACGGTAGCCCGTCTGGGGGGGGATGAATTCGTGGTCCTGCTGGTGCATGTGGCCAAATCCGAGGAAACCGCGATGGCCATGGTCCGCCAGGTGGCGGCCCGAATCCTGGAGGACCTGGGCAAGCCCTACCTCATTCCAGGGGCTGCTCCTGACGGAACGGGGGCACCCGTGGCCCATTCCTGTTCGGCCAGTCTGGGGCTGACCCTGTTTCCGCCTTGCGAGCTGGATGGTGAGGCTATTCTCAAGCGGGCCGATGATGCGATGTATCAAGCCAAGAGCGAAGGGCGCAACCGGATCCGGATGGATCGACGTCCTCCGGCTTGAGTCATGATTCATCACAACCCTCGTGTTTGCCGAGAACAAGTCGGGCTGGGCTGGGAGTTGTCCGGCGCAAACGCGACTGAAGCGCTGCGCCAAGTGTGGTTTGAAACGCAACGGACGACAAGCCGTTCCGTTTTTTGATCTCGCCCCAGTCCTTGGGAGTATGCTTCATAAGCATCCGGCCATATACGGATGTTTCCCGCCCACAGGCCTTCCTGCGGATTGCCTGAGCGTGTGGGCTGCGTGTTTTCCATGGGAGCCATGAAATGAAAAACGATGCGTTGCGGCCTGTTCCTGCCCTTGTCGCGCTGGCCATCACCCTTCTGATCTGGTTCGGCATTCCGGTACCCGAGGGGGTCAAACCGAACGCCTGGCACTTGCTGGCCATGTTCATCGGCACGATTGCCGCGATCATCGGCAAGGCCATGCCCATCGGGGCCATTGCCATCATTGCGATCACCCTGGTGGCCATCACCGGTGTGACCAACGAGAAGCCCTCGGCAGCCATTGCCGATGCCCTGAGTGGCTTTTCCAATTCCCTGATCTGGCTGATCGGCATTTCGATCATGATTTCCCGGGGATTGGTCAAGACGGGTCTGGGCGCGCGCATAGGCTACTACTTCATCTCCCTGTTCGGCCGCAAGACAGTGGGGATAGGCTACGCCCTCAGCATCTCCGAGCTGATCCTGGCACCGCTGACGCCGAGCAACACTGCCCGGGGGGGCGGCATCATACATCCGATCATGCGCTCGATTGCCAACAGTTTCGGGTCGTCGCCCGAACAGGGCACTTCGGAGAAGATCGGCCGCTATCTGGCCCTGGTGAATTACCACACCAACCCCATCACTTCGGCGATGTTCATCACTGCCACCGCGCCCAATCCCCTGGTGGTCAAGCTGGTGGCCGAAGCCACCGGAGCGCAGATCAGCCTGTCCTGGGGGACCTGGGCCCTGGCCATGCTGCTGCCCGGTCTGGTGGCCATTGCGCTGATGCCCCTGGTGATCCTCTGGCTTTACCCTCCGGAGATCCGGGACACCCGGGATGCCCGCACCTTCGCCCTCTCCCGGCTGGCAGAACTGGGACCGGTCAAGACCAGCGAGAAGATCCTGCTTGGAGTGTTTGCCTGGCTGCTGTTCCTGTGGGCAGGCATCCCGGACATGATCGCAGGTGCGGCCTACGCGGTCGATGCCACCACCGCGGCCATGTCCGGGCTGGCCCTGCTGCTGCTGGCCGGTGTGCTGACCTGGGATGACGTGCTGGCGGAAAAGAGTGCCTGGGATACGATCACCTGGTTCTCGGCGCTGGTCATGATGGCCACTTTCCTCAACAAGCTCGGCATCATCTTCTGGCTGTCGTCGGTCCTGCAGGGCGGCATCCTGCAGCTGGGGCTGGGCTGGATGGGGGCGGTCACACTGCTTACCCTGGTCTATATGTACGCCCATTACCTCTTTGCCAGCACCACCGCGCACATCACGGCGATGTTTGGTGCCTTCTACGCTGCGGGGATCGCTCTCGGAGCGCCACCGATGGCCTTCGCGCTGCTGCTGGCGGCGGCTTCGTCGATCATGATGACCCTCACCCACTACGCCACCGGGACCTCGCCGATCATTTTTGGATCGGGGTACACGACCCTGGGGCAGTGGTGGTTCGCTGGTCTGGTCATGAGCGTGGTCAACCTGCTGGTATGGGTTCTGGTCGGTGGGGTGTGGTGGAAGCTCCTGGGTTACTGGTAGCAAGCGTCAGGGGCAAGCCCGTCATTTATCAGGCTTGCTGGGCGGGCTATACTTTGGCGCCGTGTCCTCTGCCTTACGAGAGCTTCGATGGCCCAGAATCTGGATGTTGCCCGCCCCCAGCGTCATTACACCCGGGCCGATTTCACGGCCCTCAGGGCCTGGCTCAACAAGCTCCCGCTGGCCCGTATTGCCACGCTTTACTACAGCGAGGATGATCTGGACATCCTGGGCTGCGGAAGTCCTGCGGCGCTGGGAGCCCGCCTGGATGATCTGCGGGATCAGCTGATCGAGCGGGCCAGTCTGGCCAACCCCCACGTGGCAGAGGCCCTGGCTCAGGCCCGGCGCTCCCAGCGCTGGTCCAGGGTGGCACTGGATTTTCTGGTCCAGGCGGCAGATCGGGACATGCGGGCGCCGCGTCCCGCGGATGCGGTATCTGTCTGGTTCAAACCCCGGGTGGCCCGCTCCCTCAAGGGTGAAAAGCTCGAGACTCTGGCGGATCTGATGGCCTGGATTGCCGCCCGGGGGGCAGGCTGGTGGCGTCCCCTGCCCCGCTTGGGCAAAGGCAAGGCAGAGGTGCTGATACGCTGGTTGCAGGAGCAGGCGGCCACCCTGGGGCCCTTGCCGGATCTGTCTCCTGTCTTGCCCTTGCCGGTGACGCCGGTTCTGCTCGATCCCGCCGAGCCTGTCCTCGTGCCCCTGGAGCGGGTGAGTCTGGCCGGGGAACTGGACGGCAGCCTGGGCAGCAACCGGAGTCCGGCTTTCTGCCTGGTGGCGGCCCGCAATGATCTGGAAGCGATTCAGGCCTATCTCTATAAATTCCGCGCCCAGGACAAGACTCGCAGGGCCTACCAGAAGGAACTGGAGCGTTTTCTGTTGTGGTGCATCCACAAGGCCCGCAAGCCTTTGTCCAGTGTGCTGGTGGACCACTGCGAACGCTACAAGGATTTTCTAGCGGCGCCGGACCCGGATTGGTGTGGAATCAAGGCCCTGCGTTTCGGTCCTCGCTGGCGACCTTTTGTCGGCCCCCTGTCCCCTGCTTCCCAGCGTTATACGGTCACCATTCTGCGCGGGTTCTTCGCCTGGCTGGTGGAGGTACGTTACCTGGCGGGCAATCCCTGGGTGGCCGTGGGAGACCCACCGGTAGCCAGGGCCATGGCACCCTTGCAACTGGACAAGGCCCTGAACCGCGAATTGTGGGAGAAACTGGCCCGGCTCGATGGTTTGCTCGACCAGTTGTGTGCCACCGCCGAACCAGGGCGGCAGGCCCAGTACCGGCTGGTGCGGGCGGTGCTGCTGCTGCTTGGCTACACCGGCTTGCGTCGGGAGGAGGCTGCCCATGCGACCCGTAATCACCTGCGTCCCCTGAGGGCTCACCCGGCCGGACTCTGGGAACTGGATGTGCTGGGCAAGCGCAACAGGTGGCGTACTGTCTTTTTGCCTCCCAGGGTCGTGGCGGCGCTGGACGCTCACTGGCAGGACCGGGAGCAGGATTTTTCCAATCCGGGCGTCGAACTGGCCCTGATTTCTCCGGTGCTGATTCCGCCGACCGAAAGCGCCCGTAACAAGCATCTGGACGCTGATGATGGCAGTTTGACGGGGAATGGGTTTTCCCCGGATGGACTGTACCGTGCGGTCAAGACCGTGTTGCTGCGCCTGGCTGATGACCCCCGTGCCGAACTGGAGCCCGACGAGCGGAACGCCCTGCGCCGGGCGGCCCCGCATGCCTTGCGTCATACCTTTGGCACCCGGGCTGCTGCCCAGGAATTGCCCCTAGACGTGCTCCAGCGGGTCCTCGGCCATGCCAGCCTGCAGACCACGACGATCTATGTGCAGGCGGAGCGGCGTCGCAGCATTGAAGAAATGGGCAAATTTTTCGGACAGGGGTAAGGGAGACGGAGGAGGGATCGTGGATTTGTTACGTGCCGCGACAACTTCCCGTAACAAGGATGTTGCATTGCAGCATCCGGAGGAGTATTGTTGAACCTGTCTCCTCCACCCTCCTCCTTTGGTGTGGATTTCAAACCCGAGCGGCTTGCGCCCCTCGGGTTTTTTTTCAGATTTCGAGGGTGTCGCCCCGGAGGGGAAGCGTCACGTTCTTCCAGCCCAGCCGTTGCCGGATTGCATCGGTAAAGTGGCTGGCTGCGGCGCTTTCCCCATGTACCACGCAGGTGTGTCCCGGCGCTTCATGAAACATGCCCAGCCAGTTGAGAAGATCTCCCTGGTCGGCGTGGGCTGACAGTCCTCCAACGGTGTAGATACGGGCCTTGACGGACAGTTGCTCCCCGAAGATGCGGACCAGTCGGGCTCCGTCCACCAGGCGTCGCCCCAGGGTACCGGCAGCCTGAAATCCAGTGATCAGCACACTGCACTCGCTACGGGGCAGATTCTCCCGCAGGTGGTACTTGATCCGGCCTGCTTCGCACATGCCGCTGGCCGAAATGATGATGGCGCCGCTGCGGACGCCGTTGAGCGCCCGAGAGGCTTCCACATCCGCCACGAACTCGATCTTCATTTTTCCGGGATGGGTTTCCAGCCACCGGGTCAGTTCATGGGTCTGGACATCCAGCAGTCCAGGATGGCAAAGGGTGATCCGGGTGGCCGCCTGGGCCATGGGAGAGTCCACATAGATCTTGAGGGGTGGCAGGCGTTCCTGGCGCACCAGCTCAGCCAGAAGATAGATCAGTTCCTGGGTGCGTCCCACCGCGAAGGAGGGAATGATCAGGTTGCCATGGCAGGCGTGTGTCCGTCCGATGGCGGTGATGATTTCTTCCTCTGTTTCGGGCAGCGGACGGTGGAGACGGTCGCCATAGGTGGATTCAATCAGCAGCAGGTCGGCACGAGGGGGCGGGGGTTCGGGATCTTCAAGCAGGGGCCGGTTGCGCATGCCCAGATCGCCTGAAAACACCAGTTTGCGGGGTTTCCGGCCGCTGATGTCCACTTCGAGCCAGGCCGAGCCCAGAATGTGACCCGCATCATGAAAGCACACCCGTACTGTTCCGGCAGCCTGGACGGGCGTGCGGTAGGGAACGGGCTTGAGCAGCTCAAGGCATTTCTGTGCTTCGGTGACGGTGTAGAGCGGTGCAGGGATCCCCCGTCCGTGGCGGCCTCGTCGATGCTGGTTGCGCAGATGCCACTCCGCTTCCTTTTCCTGAATATGGGCACTGTCGGGTAGCAACACCTGGAGCAGGTCGATGGTCGCGGAGGTGGCATAGACCGGACCACGAAAGCCCATGACCGCCAGCCGGGGGAGCAGGCCGGAGTGGTCGATATGGGCATGGGTCAGCAGCACGAAATCCAGCTTCCGTACGTCAAGCCCGAAGTCCAGGGCGTGGACATTCTTGCTGTGGGCCTCGGCTCCCCCCTGGTACATGCCGCAATCCACAAGGAAACGCACATCGCCGGCTTCGACGAGCGTGCAAGAACCGGTGACTTCGCCAGCTGCTCCAAAAAAATGGATTCGCATGATGGAACGCTCCCTTTCTGCGGAGGAAAAACAGCAGTGCTTACGGATTCGACGGCGTCCGAGGGCCCATGTTCATGAGATTGTCCCCCGGTGCCTGCAGGGTAGGTGAAGACTCACCGGGCTCAGATTTCTGACGAAATTGGATCAGGGCGCTGCGCAGCCGCCGTGTGGTGATCGCCGCCTGCAGGCCGAGGCAGTCCATGAGCTCGGCGTCACTGGCACCCTGATCGATCAGTAACGCCGCATACGTGTTGCGCAGGGTTTGCGCACAGGCACGTTCGCCGGTGATGCCTGCTTCCCCAAGCAGGCGTTGAGTACGCCGGTGGATGGATGAGGCGGAGAGCGCCGCCTGTTTGCTGTGTCTGCCAAAACCCATGCTGCGGTCGGCTTCGAAGATCTTCTGGCTTCCTGTCAGGGGGCCATCATGCAAGCGGCTGAGCACCTTGAGCCAGGTTTCGAGAGGCTGACCGACAAAATCCTGAAGCTGTGCCCGGTGTGCCCGGTTGGGGCGGCTCAGATCAATAAAGCCTTCCTCAATATTGATGCAATTAAGCGAGATTTGCGGAATTTGAGAAACCTTCAATCCTGCTCCGAGCAGCACGGCAACCAGCGCAAGATCCCGCCATTCCATCCAGTTACCGGCGACAGGACTGTTTTCTGCAAATGCGCTGCAGCGTCCTTCGATCAGGGTGCGTACCGCTACGGTTTCCGCTTTGCTCAGGAACCGGGTCGGTTTGTCGTCTCCCTCCCCGATACGGGCCCGGCCGGCGGCCGAGCCCGCATTACCACCGGGATAACCGAGCGCACCCAGATGGGCAAAGACCCGCTCCAGCTGCCGGACATATTGTTGACGTTGCCGTCCGGTTTGACCGGGTTGCCGGGCGGCAACCGCATGGGGGTTCGGGGTTTCCAGAAAACGCTGGATGTCGGAGGGGGTGATTTTCAACAGGGATAGTCCCTGCTCTTCAGTCCACTGACAAAAACGTCCGAACATGGCCAGATAGACTGTTTTGGTGCTGTCCTTGAGCTTTTGGCTGTTTAACCAACTTGCGTAGGCAAGTCGAGGTTGTCGGGTCCATCCCTCTAGGGTGTCGAAGATGTCGGGTGTCCCGGTTTTGTTTTTTTGCGGCATTTTTTAGACGCTTAATTGCAATTTTTAAAATTTACTTTAGCGCCTGCCTCATGACAAGACCATTAAGGCCATCTGTGGTGCTACTGTTTCACATGGCTGCGCCAAGCCACTCGGCAAAAGAATGGGTGGATCAAGTCAATCGCATCCAATCCCATTACGCAATGCAAAGCGCACCACATCTGCGGCGCTGTGCAATTTGAGGCGTCGCATCAACTCCCGTCGATGGGTGATGACCGTTGCCGTTGCGATTTTCAATTGCGTTGCAATCTGGCCCGAGGTCATGCCCTTGGCAATGGACTCCATGATCTGCCGCTGGCGCCGGGTCAATCCGTTGAGGGCATTCTGATCTGGCGCAGGAGATGTGAGCTGCACCTCAGGGTTCGAGGCTTCCCGTAACAGTGCAACCAAACGCGCCAGCAACTCGCTCCCCTCCTGTGTCAGCCGTTTCTGCTGGCTGATGTCCGTGATGGTTCCGGCCAGCCGGATCGGCACGCCATGCGCATCACGTGCAACGACCTTGCCACGCACAACGACCCAGACCCAATGCCCATCCTTGTGGCGCAGGCGATATTCGGAGTACAGACTTTCCGTATCACCTTCCACATGAGCCTCCATGGCAGAAAGGACCAGCGCCAGATCATCAGGATGAACAATCGCTTGCCAGGCTGCCAGATCATGGATCCGTTGCCTGGGTGGGTATCCCAGGATGGGACCCCAGCGCCAGTCGCAAGCGATTTGCCCACGGGACACATCGTAATCCCAGAGCACCTGGCGCGAGCCGGTCAGCGCCATTTCAAGCCGCTCACGGCTCTCCAGAAGTTCCTGTTCCAGCGCCCGATGGTCCACCAGCAGCCGCTGCAATTCAACGTTTTCCGAGGCCAGCCTCTCCCGTTCGGTTATGTCGATGCACAGACCTGCCATCCGCACCGGCTGGCCCGCTTCATTGCACATGGTGTCCCCATAAGCTTCAATCCAGCGCACCCCACCGCCCGGAAGCCTGATCCGGTAGGGGTTGAAGAGCGGCGTACGGTCACGCACTGCAGCTTCAAGACGCAGGACTGCGTGGTCCCGGTCCTCGGGGTGGAGGATGCTCTTCCAGCACTCAACGCTGGCGGAATGGACCGCAGGATCAAGCCCGAACAAGGCGAAGAAGGCCGGTGACCAGTAGACTCGTCCTGCCTGAATATCCCACTCCCATATGCCCGCCCTGGCCAGACGTTCTGCCAGTCCCAGGAAGCTGCCATCGAGAATGTCCGGCAGCGGGCGCCCTGCCCCATCCGGCCCGGGCAAACGGATCGCCACGCAAAAAAGGCCCTTGATCTGCGGCTGCGCCACTTCATCCCGCAACGGTACCCACGAGAAGCTCAAACCCGTTTCACTGCCGTCAGCAATTCCCGTCAAGGGATTGACGCAGGCATTCTGCCGATTGCCCTTCAGCATTTCGTCGAAGACCGGAGCCAGGGCGCTCCAGCGTGCGCCAAACAACTCCCGGCAGGGTTGTCCCAGACCCTGAGCATGACTGTGGCCCAGCAATGCGGCAAAACCATCATTGTAAACGGAGTGCAGATCATTTCCCCAGACCACACAGGCCGGGTGGGGCAGATCGAGCATCAGGCTCACCGCGCAGCGCAAGGTTGGGGACCAGGTGTCGAATTCACCGAGGGGGGTATTTCCCCAATTGAATCCCCGAATACGCTGCATCATTTCTGCCTTGTTGAAAGGCAGTTTCCGTGTGCTCAAATTGGGCTCCTGTACGGCGATTTTTCTTATTAGTGGCGGGGGAGAGTCTATGGCCGGAAACTCCCCAGTCCTATGCAATACAAGAGGCGGTTTCAAGTCTGAAGTGCAACACTGGGTTGAAAGTTCATGATTTCCCTCGCAAAGACCTCCGCTGGTGTTTCAAAGTCGAGGCATTTGCGCGGGCGGTTGTTTAATTGTCGGGCAATGGCGTT
>NZ_JAQUVG010000119.1 GCF_028693495.1 Zoogloea sp.
CGCGCCGAGTTCCTGCAGGAGCGGGTGGCATATCCGCTTGTCGAGTTTTACCGGGGAGCCACCGAGGCCATGGATGCCGTGTTCACCTGGATTGAACTGATGGCGGCCGTGTGGATGGAAGGAGTGCCCGAGTGAGCCCCTGCCGGTGCACCCATCTGCGCCTCGCCACCACCGGGGGACTGTCCGACCCGGTCGATCTGGCGGCCCAGCACCCGCCTTGCCTGGCTGATCGGGTCCTCACTGCCCTGGAGGGGATGGTGATTCAGGCCCGTCTCGGTGCCAACGGTCAGACCCGTCACCTGGTGTATGCCAGCGCCGGGGCGGAAGCCCTGTGCGGCTGGTCGGTGGAGTCCCTGATCCGCGATGAGGGTCTGCTCTTCGGCCACCTGGTGCTCGGGGAGGACAGGGAAAGCCTGTTCGTGCAGCTGAGGGAAGCGGTCGAGGCTGGAGCCCGTTATCGGGTGGATTACCGGATCGTCCATCGCAACGGCACCGTCCTGTGGGTCAGCGAGCAGGGGGCTGGCCGTCGCGCTCCGGAGGGGGATTTATACACCGAGGCGCAGATCAAGGACATCACGGCAGAGGTGCGTGCGCTCCAGCAACTGGCCGATGCGGAACTGCGTTACCGGAGCATTTTCGACTCCGCCAGCGAGGGGCATTTCCAGACCTCGGCGGACGGCACCTATCTGGCCGCCAATGGGGCCCTCGCCGCGATCTATGGCTACGACTCGCCAGCCCGGCTGATTGCCGAACTGCGTCACGTGGGCAGTCAGCTGTACGTGGATCCGCAGCGACGGGGCGAATTCATCGCCCTGATGCAGATTCAGGGGGAGGTCAGGGATTTCGTCTCTCCGGTCCGCCGCCGGGACGGCAGTGTGGTGTGGATCAGCGAGAGTGCCCATAGCGTGCGGGATACCGACGGCCGTTTCCTTTATTACGAGGGTTCGGTAAGGGACATCACCGCCCAGCGGGAAGCGGAGAATCGCCTGCGCAATCAGGCCACCCGCGATCAGCTGACCGGTCTCCTCAACCGGAACAGCTTCGCCGAGCGTTTCGAGGAGAACGCCAGGCGGGCCGACCGCCGGGGGGAGGGCCTTCTGGTGGCCTTCATCGATCTGGATAATTTCAAGATCATCAATGACTCCCTTGGCCACTTCTACGGAGACAAGCTGCTGTTGACCGTGGCCGATCGACTGTCCCGGTGCCTGCGCAGCACTGACGTGCTGGCCCGTTATGGTGGTGACGAATTCGTGCTGCTCCTGGAGCGTGGCGAGCCGGAGTCCAGCCCGGACACAGTGCTGCAACGGGTCCAGGAAGCCATTGCCCAGCCGATTCTCCTGGATCACCAGGAGGTGGCCGTCAGTTCAAGCATCGGCATCGCCCAGTATCCGGAAGATGCCCGCAACCTGCCTCAGCTGCTCCAGCAGGCGGATACCGCCATGTATGCCGCCAAGGCGGCCGGGCGGGCGCGGGTGCATCGTTTCACCCCGGAGATCGGAGCCACGGCCACCGAGCGCCTGTCTCTGGAGACCGCCTTGCGGGGGGCCATGGAGCGGGGTGAGCTCTCGGTGGTGTACCAGCCCCGGCTGGGGCGGGGAGGTGAGCTGCGGGCGCTGGAGGCGCTGCTGCGCTGGCAAAGTCCGGAGTTCGGTGCGGTGTCGCCGGCACGCTTCATCCCGATTGCCGAAGAATGCGGGCTGATCCTGCCCCTGACCGATTTTGTCGTCGAAAGCGTGGCCGCCCTCCTTGCGGCCTGGCACCGGGATGGTCTGGCCTGTCCGCGGATTGCGGTCAACTGCTCGGTGCGGCTGTTCCAGGACCAGGGGTTTTCTAGCAGCCTGTTCCGTATCCTAGATCGTCACGCCGTGCCCAGCGGCAGCATCGAGCTGGAAATCACCGAAACCCAGCTGATGGCGGATCCCCAGCACATGATCAAGACCCTGGCCGATTTGCGTGCCCGGGGTCTGACCGTGGCGGTAGATGATTTCGGGACCGGCTATTCCAGTCTGGCTTACCTCAAGCGGCTCCCCATCGATGTGATCAAGATCGATAAATCTTTCGTCGATGGATTGCGTCCGGAGTCCGAGGACTTCCAGTTCTCCCGGGCCATCATCAGCCTGGGGCACAGCCTTGGCCTGTCCGTGGTTGCCGAGGGCGTGGAGACGCCGCTCCAGCATGACCTGTTGCAGGATCTGGATTGCGACGAGTACCAGGGTTATTTCTTTGACCGTCCATTGCCTGCCGTGGGGGTGTCCGGGAAGCTGCGGCAGATGGGCCGGGAGGGTCTGTGGCCGCGGGGGCTGGATTGAACTGAATCCTCAGCGGCCACGCAGGAAGAGCCGGTCCAGCTCGCCCATGCTGAGGGCGGTCCAGGTGGGGCGGCCGTGGTTGCACTGGTCGGCCCGCTCGGTGGCTTCCATTTCCCGCAGCAGGGCGTTCATCTCGGGGAGGGTGAGGGTGCGGTTGGCCCTGACCGCACCGTGGCAGGCCATGGTGGCCAGCAGCTGGTTGCGGCGGGCAGTGATCACCTCCGTGGCCGGGTAGTCCCGCAGCTCGGCCAGCAGCGCCCGCACCAGCTCGCCGACCGGAGCCGATGCAAGCAGGGCCGGCACGCTGCGCACGGCCAGCTCCTGGGGCCCGGCAGGCGCCAGTTCGAAGCCCATCCGCTCCAGCAGGTCGGCATGTTCTTCGGCGCTGGCCATGTCCTTGGGGCCAACCCCGAACACCGCGGGGATCAGCAGCCGCTGTACGCCTGGCGTGCCGTCGAGGAGGGTCTTCAGGCGTTCGTAGAGGATCCGCTCGTGGGCCGCATGCATGTCCACCAGGATCAGCCCACCCTCGTTTTGCGCCAGGACATACACCCCGTGGAGCTGTGCCAGCGCGTAGCCCAGCGGCGGCGCCAGGTCGCTGGCCGGCAGCGCCGGGGCGAGGGCTGGGGGGGGGGCGCTGCCGCCTGGCCGAGGCGCGAAGGCGGCAGGGCTGAAGCGCTCGGCCTCCCCTGTGCCGGCCTCGGGGCGGGCGGACGCGGCGAAATCGAAATACGCCCGGGATGCCGGCTCCATCGCCAGACGCCCCTGTTGCGGGGGGATGAAGGCTGGCGGGGCATGCCCGGTGTCGGCCGCAGGCGGCGTCAGGGAGGATCCGCCATCGCCGCCAGCCATCGGCGCTCCGCCGGCCCCCGAGGCCGCCAGGCTGCGGTTGAGCGCGTGGTAGACAAACTGGTGGACGGCCCGGGACTCCCGGAAGCGCACCTCCACCTTGGCCGGATGGACGTTCACATCCACGCCGTAGGGGTCCAGCTCCAGGAACAGCACGTAAGCGGGGTGGCGGCTGCCATGGAGAATGTCGGCGTAGGCCTCGCGAATGGCATGGGTGACCAGCTTGTCCCGTACGAAACGCCCATTCACGTAGAAGAACTGGGCATCCCGGCTGCTGCGGGAATAGGCGGGGAGGGAGGCGAAGCCATGGATGCGCAGCTGGCCGGCTTCCGCCTCCACAGGACGGGCTGCGGCCAGGAAGTCGTCCCCCAGCAGGGCACGGACCCGCGCTTCCCGGGGCCCTGCGGGCAGGCGGTGACTCACCCGGCCATTGTGGCTCAGTTGCAGGGCCACGTCGGGGCGGGCCAGGGCAACACGCCGGAACACGTCGTCGCAGTGGGCAAACTCGGTGCCTTCGCTTTTCAGGAACTTGCGCCGGGCCGGGGTGTTGAAGTATAGGTCGGCCACGTCCACCACCGTGCCGTGATTGAGGGCGGCGGGAGACAGTTCCCGGGGGTCGGCGTCGATGCGCCAGGCGTGGGGGGCACCGTCGGCGCGGCTGGTGATGCTCATCCTCGACACGGCGGCGATGGCCGCCAGGGCTTCGCCCCGGAAGCCCATGGTGCCCACGTGCTCCAGGTCGTCCAGGCTGGCGATCTTGCTGGTGGCGTGGCGCTCCAGGGCCAGGGGCAGTTCGTCCCTGGGGATCCCGCAGCCGTCATCCGCCACCCGGATGCGCCGCACGCCGCCCTGTTCCAGCTGCACGTCCACCACGGTCGAGCCTGCGTCCATGGCGTTCTCCAGCACTTCCTTGAGCACCGAGGCGGGCCGTTCCACCACCTCGCCGGCGGCGATCTGGTTGATCAGGTGGTCGGGCAGCAGATGGATGGGCATGGAGGTTTCCGGGAGCGTGGGGCAGGGATTGTAACGTCGGGGCGCTGGCATGGGGCTCCCTGGCCCCTGTCGGCGGGCTGACTTCAGCATTGTCCGGTGGTGCCGTTACTGGCTCATGCTGACCGGACCTGCCCCCTACGGTTGGGTGGCCCGGCCGGAGTCCATTCAAGGAGATCGAACAATGAATCCCCGCAAGGAAGTGCGCGTGGCGACACGTATCCAGTGGCTGGTGGGCCTGGCCCTGTTCGGCATGGTTGTCCTGTGCATCACCGCCCTGTTTGAGCTGAGAAGCACGATGGTGACGGATCGTCAGGACAAGCTGAAGAGCCAGGTGGAAACGGCTCTGGGCATCATGACCCAGATCCATTCCCAGGTGTCGGCCGGCAAGCTGTCCGACGCGGAGGCTCGCCAGGCTGTCAAGGCCAGCCTCGCCGCCGTCCGCTACAGCGGTGAAGAGTACTTCTTCCTCTACAAGGCCGATGGCACCAGTTACATGCACCCGATCAAGCCCGAGCTGGAGGGCAAGAGCCTGTGGGACATGAAGGATCCGGACGGCAAGTTCCTGATCCGCGAGCTGGTGGCTGCGGCCAGGGCGGGTGGCGGGGTCACCGATTACATGTGGGAGCGCAGCAAGGGAGCCCCACCAGAGCCAAGGATGGCCTACTCCGCCTACTTCGCACCCTGGGATCTGGTGGTGGGTACGGGGGTCTATGTCAACGACATCGATCAGGCTTACTGGGCCGGTGCCCGGCTGCTGGCGGTGATGGCAGCAGCGTTGCTGGCCCTCCTCAGCTTCTTCGGCTGGCGGATCGGATCGAGCATCCTGCGCCAGCTGGGGGGGGAACCAGTGGATGCCGCCCGGGTGATGCGCCGTGTTGCCGCAGGGGAGCTTTGTGTGGATGTGCCTGCTGCTCCCGAGGGCAGTCTCCTGCACGATGCGGGGGGGATGGTCCGTGCGCTGCGTGAGCTGGTGTCCGAGATCAACGATGCCGCCGACCGGCTGGTGAAGAATGCGATGGAGATCGCCGCTGCGGCCGGCCATATTTCGGATGCGGCAGGCAACCAGGCCGACGCGACCTCGGCCATGGCGGCCGCCATCGAGGAGCTGACCGTCAGCTCCTCGCATATTTCCGACAGTGCCGACGACAGTGCCCGCTACTCCACCGAAGCCGTGGATCTGGCCAGGCAAGGCACGGAACGGGTGGACCTGGCGTCCCGGGCCATCCAGAAGATTTCGGACACGGTCAGCGAGGCGTCCGGGCGCATTCATGTGCTGGAGGACCGGACCCGGGCAGTGTCTTCCATTGCCAATGTGATCAAGGAAATTGCCGGCCAGACCAATCTCCTTGCCCTCAACGCGGCCATTGAGGCCGCCCGGGCGGGCGAGCAGGGCCGGGGCTTCGCGGTGGTGGCCGACGAAGTACGCAAACTGGCGGAGCGCACCTCCTCGGCCACCACCGAGATCGAGGAAGTGCTCGTCGGCATCCAGGGGGAGACAGGCGCTGCGGTGGGGGCCATGAATGCGGCCCTGCCCGAGGTGCAGGAGGGCGTCCAGCGGGCCAGTTCGGCGGTGGAGCTGTTGCGGGCCATCGAGGTTGGCGCCCGTCACACTCTTGAGCGGGTGGGGGACGTGGCGAGTGCGACCCGCGAGCAGAGCATGGCCAGTACGTCGATCGCCCAGCGGGTGGAACAGATTGCCGGCATGGTTGAGGATACCCACCAGGCCACCCGGGAGACCAAGGACAACGCCCGGCAACTGGAGGGAATTGCCCAAAACCTCAAGCAGCAGATCGCCCGTTTCCAGGTGTGATCGCCCAGGGCGCCGCGCCGGGCGGGCCCTCCGTATAATCCGGGGTCTCATCCCAACCCCGGAGCGATCCATGAAACTCGGCACCCCTCTCTCGTCCAGCGCCTTGCGCGTGATGCTGCTCGGCTCGGGAGAGCTCGGCAAGGAAGTCCTGATCGCCCTCCAGCGCCTGGGGGTCGAGACGATTGCGGTGGATCGCTATCCCAATGCTCCGGGCCACCAGGTGGCCCACCGCGCCCACGTGATCCCGATGACCGACGGTGCCGCGCTGCGGGCGCTGGTCGAGCAGGAGAAGCCCCACCTGATCGTCCCCGAGATCGAGGCCATCGCCACCGAGATGCTGGTGGAGATCGAGGCCGAGGGCCTGGCCGAGGTGATCCCCACCGCCCGCGCCGCCCAGCTCACCATGAACCGCGAGGGCATCCGCCGGCTGGCCGCCGAAGAACTGGGCCTGCCCACCTCGCCCTACCGCTTTGCCGACTCCCTGGCCGAGCTCCAGGCTGCCATCGACGGCAGCGACGGCGCGCCTGCCATCGGCTACCCCTGCATCGTCAAGCCGGTGATGTCCTCGTCGGGCAAGGGCCAGTCGCTGCTCAAGGGGCCGGACGACGTGCAGACGGCCTGGGATTATGCCGCCGCGGGCGGGCGGGTGAACCAGGGTCGGGTGATCGTCGAGGGCTTCATCGACTTCGACTACGAGATCACCCAGCTCACCGTGCGTGCCTGTGACGCCACGGGCGCGGTGCAGACCTATTTTTGCGATCCGATCGGCCACGTGCAGGTGTCGGGCGACTACGTGGAGTCGTGGCAGCCCCAGGCGATGAGCCCGGTGGCGCTGGCGCGTGCCCGCGAGATTGCCGGGGCCGTCACGGCCAACCTGGGCGGGCGCGGGCTGTTTGGCGTGGAGCTGTTCATCAAGGGCGACCAGGTGTGGTTCTCGGAGGTCAGCCCGCGGCCCCACGACACCGGCCTGGTTACCCTGTGCTCCCAGCGCTTCTCCGAATTCGAACTCCACGCCCGGGCCATCCTGGGCCTGCCGGTGGATGTGGGCCTCTCCGAGCCCGGCGCTTCCGCCGTCATTTACGGTGGCATGGAGGCGCAAGGGATTGCCTTCGAAGGCGTGGCCGAGGCGCTGGCGGTGCCGCGCAGCGACATCCGCCTGTTCGGCAAGCCGGAGGCCTTCACCCGCCGCCGGATGGGCGTGGTGGTCGCCAATGGTGCCGATGTGGACGAGGCGCGCAGCCGCGCCAGAATGGCCGCCGGCAAGGTCCGTCCGGTCAGGGGCTGAGCGGGGCCGGGGCCGGGGCCCTCAGGTGGCGGACACGGCCTGGAGGGAGAGGCTGTCCAGGGGCTCCGGCTGGTGGAGGAGTGCCCCCTGGGCCCGTTCAATACCCAGGAGGCCCAGGGCCTCAAGGACATCCTGACGTTCCACGAACTCGGCGATGGTACCCACTTGAACCACCTGGGCCAGATCCATGAAATGTTTCACCGAGGCCTGGTCCAGGGGATCGTCCAGCAGGCCCGTGATGAACTGCCCGTCGATCTTGATGAAGTCCACTGACAGATCCCGCAGGTAGCCGAAGGACGACGCCCCGGAACCGAAGTCATCAATTGCGATGCGGGCGCCCAGCTGATGCATGTGCCGGGTGAAGTGGACCGCTTCGGCCCGATGACCGATGACGGTGCTTTCCGTGATCTCCAGACACAGGCGGGACAGGGGGAAGCCCGTCTCCCGGGCTCTCTCCTCAACAAAGGTGGGGAACGCCCGGTCGGACAGGGACTGGGCCGAGAGGTTGATGGACAGCAGCCCGACCTGTTGCCGGTGGTGATTTCGGGTCAGCCACTCGAAGGCATGGCGCACCACCCAGCGGTCGATGCGGGTGGCCAGGTGGAAGCGTTCTGCAGCGGGCAGGAAGGCTCCGGGACCGACCAGGCTGCCGTCCGGCTCGCGCAGGCGGAGCAGGATTTCCAGCTCCACGTCTGCTCTGGCCCGGGCTGCAGCCACTGGCAGGATGCGCTGGGCGAAGAGTTCGAAGCGATCTTCGTCGAGGGCCTGCTCCAGGCGTTCGACCCACTGCATCTCCCCCTGGCGCAGCTGGATGCCCTCGACGCTGTCCATCCACACGTGGACCCGGTTGCGGCCGGTTTCCTTGGCAATGTAGCAGGCCGAGTCGGCGGCTTGGAACAGCTGGGCTGCATCTGGCCAGCGCTCATCAAGGGGGACCAGACCGATGCTGGTGCCCACCCGGAAGGCCCGTCCGTCGCAGATGAAGCGGAAGTCCTCCATCTGACCGCAGATTTTCTGGGCGATCCGCAAGCCCTGGCTCACGTCGCAGTGCTCAAGGATCACGGCGAACTCGTCACCGCCCATCCGGGCCACCGTGTCCCGTGCCCTGACCGCATGGAGCAGCAGGCTGCTGACCTGTTTGAGCAGCTTGTCTCCTTCCAGATGGCCGCAGGCATCGTTCACCGCCTTGAAGTGATCCAGGTCGATGAAGATCAGGCTGCTGCTGCCCCGGTGGCTCCGGGCATGTTCCAGCAGGCGCCGCACCCGCGCTTCAAGCTCGGCCCGATTGACCAGGCCGGTGAGGGCGTCGTGGGTGGCCCGGTGGGTCATCTCCCGGCTCAGCTGCCGTCGCTCGGACACATCCCGGAAGACCAGCACGGCACCATGGACGCTCCCCTCGTCGTCCCGGATGGGGGCAGCGGACTTCTCGATGCCGTATTCGGAGCCGTCCCGGCTGATCAGCACGGGCTGGTCCGACTTGCCCACGGTGCGCCCCAGGGCCAGACAACGGGCAACAGGGTCCGGCATGACCTTGCGGGTGGTTTCATCAAGGATCGTGAACACTTCGCCCAGGGGGCGCCCGGTGGCCTCGCCACAGCCCCAGCCGGTCATGCGCTCGGCCGCCGGGTTGAGCCAGCGGATCGTGCCGTGCACATCGGTGGTGATCACCGCGTCGGCAATCGAGTCCAGGGTTACCTGGAGCTGATCCAGGCTTTCGGCGAGGCGGTGCTCCATGTGCCGGCGCTGGCTGATGTCCCGGATCACCCCGACATAGAAGGCGCGTCCGTTCATGGGGCTGCGGGAGACGTCCAGTTCCAGGGGAAAAATCTCACCGTTCCGGCGCCGGCCCCGTCCTTCGCGTCCCCGGTCCAGGATGGCGCCGTCCTGGTCGGGGGCTGGCGCGCCCAGGTAGCGCTCGATCCGCGCGACCCCGTCTTCCGGCAGGAGCAGCCCGGCGTGACGTCCGATCACTTCCGCCGCTCCAAAGCCGAAGATCCGCTCCGCTTCCCGGTTGAAGCTGAGGATCCGGCCGGCATCGTCGATGGTGATGATCCCTTCCAGCACGTGGTCGAGGAGGGTCTGGGTCAGGCGGGTCTGTTCGGTGGCGCTCTGCAGGGCATTCCGGGCCTGTTCCCGCAACTCGAGAGCCTGGGTGACGGTGCCGGCCAGGGAATCCAGAATCAGGTGCTGACGTGCGTCCAGGGCCCGGGGGCGGTAGTCCATGACGCACAGGGTGCCGGCCCGGCAGCCATCGCTGAGTCTCAGCGGGACCCCCGCATAAAAGCGGATTCCGGGCGCTGTGCCCACCAGTGAGCAGTCCCGGAAGCGGGCCTCCTGACGGACATCGGAGATTTCCAGGAGACTGCCGGCGAGGAGTGCTTCAGCGCACGGGGTCTGCCCCCGTGGCAATTCGTGCAGCCCGGGCAGGCCGACATTGGCCTTGAACCATTGGCGTTTGTCATCGATCAGGCTGATCAGGGCGATGGGGGTGTCGCAGACGGTGGCTGCGGCAGAGGCCAGGCCGTCGAACAAGGCTTCGGGCGCCGTATCCAGCACCCGCAGGGCATGCAGGCGGGCCAGGCGAGCGTCCTCGTCACCGGGTGGGATGGAGGGCCGCGGGAGGGCAGGGCAAGGATCCGCAGTCACGGGAGGGCCTTCAGCGGGCGGCCTGCACGGGCCAGGGAGTGTGCCAGCGCATGCGGCGGAGCCCCAGATCGAACTCCAGCAGGGTATGCAGGGGGCCACCGATGACGGAGGG